>JAQYAI010000030.1 GCA_029227655.1 bacterium
ATTCCTATCGGTTAGTGCCAAGTAAGAAATGAACGGTGCAAAGCAACCGAGACAAAGTGAGAAAAGTGGAAACCACATCCACTCTATTGCAAGGAAAAAATGTATATGATTAACTTATGTGAACTATTATAATCATTGTAATCAAGATAAACTCATTAAAAAGAACCTACATTCATTAGAAAAACTAGGAGTAACTGTAGTAATTCAGCCAAGTTAATTACTCTTTTTCATAAAGGGTAGAAAATAAGCCCGCCGATTGGTAAGCTTATTCGTAATACTTGTTTAAGGTTATCCTATGTTTTAGTTTTCAAGACAACCCTCTTTTCAATTAAAATGTAACAGAAAAATTAGGAATGTATGGCGTTGATGAGTGTGGGAAGATTTCAATGCCATGATCAAGTTAGAAACTCTCGGTTCCCACCTCTATAAAAGGGCAGAGGCGGGAGTGAGGTTTGGAAAAATATATTATAATAATTCTAATATTTGACCTATGTTCTTCTTTCCAAAAGAAATTTTTTCATCATTGATTATGAGACAGGGAACGCTCATGACCTGATAGCGGTCTTTGAGTTCTGCAAAATGATTTATGTCATAAATTTCGGCTTTAATATTAGGGTTCATTGCTGCAATTTTCTGTGCGGCAGTCACCGTTTCCGGACACATCGTGCATGAAAGTGATACTAAGATTTTTATATCTATAGACTATGAGATGGAAGAAATTTTTTCATTCAGGGTGGAATCTAAAGTCTGTCCGGGACCGGCTGTATTGTAGAGGCCAAGCACGAAGGCAGTAAATTCGTGTCCACCCGGAACACCGTGGAATGCAAGGCCTGTTTCTGTTCCATTGCTAAGGCAGGTGCGTACACAAGGAGCGTCACCGTTTTTATTCTGGCGGTCAGCGATTTCGACTGAGAGTTTATCAGTCAGAGAAGCAAGTGTCTGCATGTAGTCCTCCAGTTCGGAAGAAACTGTGTCGTTGCCTAAGTAAAGCTTCAGAAGAAGAGGCTGTTCCATGCGGGCGAATACTGCATCTAACTGCGCTTTCATATCGGGAGTGAATAACTCGTTTGATGAGGAAACGTTCGATGAAGCTTCCGATGCGGATGCGGTTTTAGTGCTAGGTACAGAATCACTAATTGGAGCGGGTGCTTTCGGGTATCGTCCTGTCTTTTCGCGCATTGCAGAAGCATATTTTTCAAGCTCTGTTGCGGCAAGGGCACCGTCACTTACTGCTGTTACGATCTGGCGAAGTGGTTTGATGCAGACATCACCGGCGGCGTAAAGTCCGTCCACACTTGTTTTCTGGTGGTTGTCCGTAATGATATATCCATGTTCACTCAAATCAGCAATATCTTTTACCAGATCTGTGGAAGGGGCATAGCCTGCAAATACGAATACGCCGAAAGTTTCATTGTTTTCTGCGCGGAATTCGGTGATTTTTCCAGTAACATTATTTTTGTAACGAATATAATGAAGTCCGCCATTCCCGGCAACCTCTTCTACCGTTGTGTTTGTAAGGACTTTAATTTTTTCGTGATTTCTGGCATGATCTGCGACCGATTTTGCACAGGAGAAATCATCACCGCGGATGAGGATGGTAACCTGCCGGGCAAATTTTGTAAGAAATACACTTTCTTCTGCGGCTGCAAATCCACCACCTATAACGAACACGTCCTTTCCTGTGAAGAATTCACCGTCGCATGTTGCACAATAGGCAACGCCATGGCCTTTGTGTTCTTTTTCTCCTTTAAATCCCACAGTTCTAGGGTGTGCACCTGTTGCAAGGAGTACGCCGAAACAATTGTAATCGCCGTGCTCTGTGTGGACAGTTTTGATATCGTTTTTTATAGAAAGGCTTTTTGCTTCGGCGAGAAGAAATTCTGCTCCGAAATTCTGCGCCTGCTGGCGCATAGTTTCAGTAAGTTCCTTTCCGCTTATTTTGTGAATACCTGGATAGTTCACGACTTCGGCGGTGATGGTAATCTGACCGCCGAAGTGATCTTTTTCAATCACCAGCACACGGTAACGGGCACGTGCGAGATAAAGAGCGGCACTAAGCCCGGCAGGCCCTCCGCCGATCACAATCACATCGTAAAAGTTGTCTATGCTGATGTTGTGCTTGCCATCCATTATAACAAACCTACAAGGTCAAGGCTTGGCTTGAGTGTTTCGGCGCCTGGCTGCCATTTTGCAGGGCAGACTTGATCACCGTGTTCAGCAACGAACTGGCAAGCCTGAACTTTACGGAAAAGCTCATCTGCATTACGACCTACGTTTCCGGCGGATACTTCATAACCAACGATCTTGCCTTCCGGATTCACGATAAATGTTCCACGTTCAGCCATTCCGTCTGCTTCAATAAGAACTTCAAAGTCTTTTGCAAGAGCATGTGTTGGGTCAGCCAACATTGGGTAGTTGATCTTTTTAATTCTGTCAGATGCATCGTGCCACGCCTTGTGCACGAAGTGGCTGTCTGTTGATACCGCGTAAATTTCACAACCGAGTGTTTGGAAGTCTTCATATTTATTTGCAAGGTCTTCTAACTCTGTCGGACAGATGAATGTGAAATCTGCCGGGTAGAAGAAGAATACACTCCATTTGCCAAGAATATCTTCTTTATTGATTGTTTTAAATTCATTTTTGTGGAAAGACTGTACTGTAAAATCGTTGATTTCTTTGTTGATCATGGACATAATTTTTCCCCCTTTTTCTTAAAAAATTTCTTTTTTCAACTGTGTTCACTGATGCAAATGTTTTTGATAATAATTACTATTTAAAAATATTAGATTTGCAGTTTTTATCGAGAAGACTTATAATGCAACTAATAAAACTGATTATGTGAAAAATGAGGGGATATTATACATAAAGAGAAGAAAAATAAAATAGTTTTCTTTGTAAAGGAGGTGCACTTGTGGCAGGAAAGATTTACATAACAGGTGACTGTCATGGGAATTATACAAGATTAAACACAGAAAATTTTCCGGAGCAATATGAGATGGACAAGGATGATTATGTAATTGTCTGCGGGGATGCTGCGCTTACCTGGGATGTGAGCAAGGAAAATGAATACTGGCTGAAATGGCTGACAGACAAGCCATTTACCACACTTTTTGTAGACGGAAATCATGAAAATTATGATCTGCTCTATTTATATCCGATAGAAGAGTGGAATGGTGGAAAAGTGCATAAAATCACAGATTCTATTTTTCATCTGATGCGGGGACAGATATTTCAAATAGCAGGAAAGACTTTCTTTACATTCGGCGGTGCAAGAAGCCATGATATTGAAGGGGGAATTCTGGAAACGACAGATCCAAATTATAGAGAAAAGAAAAAATGGATGCAGGAAAGAGGAATTCCTTTTCGTGTGAATCATTTGACCTGGTGGAAAGAAGAAATGCCATCGGAAGAAGAGTTCACAGAAGGCGTTAAAAATTTGGAAATACATGGTTGGGAAGTAGATTATATTGTGACCCACTGCTGTTCGACTTCCACACAGACGGAATTGGGAAAAGAAGGCTATGAACCAGACAATCTGACCGAATATCTGGAAGGAATCAAGGGATTATGCAATTTCACAAAATGGTTCTTTGGCCATTATCACGACAATCAGAATGTAAATTCGAAAGAAATTCTGCTTTATGAACAGATGATCAGAATCAATTAACATCGCATAAAAAAAGATTTTTCTCACATACTAAACTGTGAAATCAAAACACAGGAGGTATGAAATGGGACAGTTATCTGAAAAAGAATTATCTTTATTAAACGATTTACTTGCAGATGAAGAATTACTGACGAAAAAATTCAAAATGCTTGCACAGCAGGCTGAGGACAAAGAAATCCAGCAGAAATACGAACGTATTTCGGAACAGCATCAGGGACATTTCAACACTTTGTATTCGTATTTGAAGTAGGAGGTAATTTTTATGCAGGAATTTACAGATAAAGAGATTTTAAATGATGGACTTTCGACGCAGAAAGCTACAACGGACAAGTTCAATACAGCGGCAAATGAATGTGTGCATGAAGATCTGAGAGACAAGATCTTAAATGTTCTGGATCAGGAACACAGCATTCAGTATGAAGTCTTCAGTATGATGCACCAGAGAGGCTGGTACCAGACTCCGGCGGCGGAAGAAAAGAAAGTGACAGAAGCAAAACAGAAATTTGCGCAGAGCTATAAATAAGTAAGAATTCAGGGAAGAGAGCTTCGCTTCATGACAAGACGGTTATGAAGTGGAGTTCTTTTTGTGGATTTTTTTGCTTCGAAAAATAAAAATTGCATATAAAATTACCCATACAATATATTTTATCTGTCGTAGGCGAGGTAAACTGGAAGCGGATAACATATAAATTTGATTTTTTTGTGCTTTTTAGCCGTCAAACAATCAGCTAAATTGGTTAAAATAGGGGAAGTTATCTGTTGAAATTTGTTCGTGATATCAAAATCCAGCATATAAAATGTAAAAAAAATTATGAATTAGATGTTAGTAAGACATGAATGCCATATAATTTGACATATAAAAAATCTAAAATAATAAGAATTAGACGCCCATAAAAGTTTATTGGTAAAAATGTGGGAAATATTGTGTAAAATGGTTGTAACGAATCTAAAAATATCTACATTAATAGAAAGAAGGAAAGGAGGGCAAATCATGCAGTCGATGGACGAAATTTACCAGAAGTATGCGCAGATGGTATATCGGTATCTGCTTTCCATGACTTATGATCATAACTTGTCGGAAGAGTTGACGCAGGAGACATTTTATCAAGCAATACGTAGTCTGGATCGGTTCGATGGTTCCTGTAAGATATCAACATGGCTTTGTGCAATTGCAAAGAATCAGCTTCTTGGTTACAGGCGGAAGCATCCGGCAGAGCAGGAGCTGGATGCTGCAGGACAGGTGACATCTTCCGCAGAGACGGATGTGATAGAAACTTTAAGTCACATAGAATTACTGAAGAAATTGCACACATGCCCGGAACCTTTCCGCGAAATTTTGTATTTGCGAATATTTGGAAATCTTTCTTTCAAAGAAATTGGAGAAGTTTTCGGGAGAACAGAAAACTGGGCCCGCGTTACATATTATCGGGGAAAGGAAAGACTTAGAAAGGAGTTGAACATAGATGAAGAATAAATTACCATGTGAAATCGTTCGAGATTTGCTGCCTTCTTATGTGGATGGACTGACCAGTGGAGTGACGAATGAAGCAATTTGCGAACATATACAGTCTTGTGATGCGTGTAAAGAGACATTGCACAGAATGCAGGCGCCGGAAGAAATAGAATCAGCAGAAAAACAGGAAAAAGAAATTGATTTTTTGAAAAAGACAAGAAGCAGGACAAGACGAATGCTTGCAATCAGTATGGCGACGATGGCATTTCTTGTAGCTGCAGTGCTTTTTGTACGCATGTATTTTGTGGGAGATGAGATATATGCAGACTCTGTGCTTTGTCAGACGACAGTTTCTGGAAACGAAGTAAGTATTAGCGGAACGGTTGTGGACAGCGCACGGGGAATTTCTGAGATAGAGTTTGAAGAAAAGGACGGAATTGTGACCATTTCTCTTAAAGCGACGCTGGCAAGCCCTTTTCATAAAGGGGATTTTGAATCTACATATGAGGCGGATGAGGCTGTTACACAGGTGAAAATAGGAAATCGAATACTTTGGGATCATGGAGAAAAAATCAGTGCAGAGACATCAGCCGTCTACAATGCAAAGCATCTCTATATAGGAGATATGTCGGCAAATGGAGCGCTGGCAAATGCGCTGGGAATGAGAGAAATATTAGGAAGATTTGAAAATGAACTGCACACAACAAGCAAACCATATGGATGGTCGATTTATTTACAAGAAGAAATCGACCCGGCAAATGAGAAGAACATCCAAACACAAATGGCATCTTATGCATATGTTCTCCTTGCGACCATAGATAACCTTGATTATATACAGTTTCATTACGCGAAAGAAAATGATAATATTTGCATTAATTTTTCACAAGAAGACGCAACGATCTTCTTAGGAAAAGACGTAAAAACATGTGCAGAAACGGCAGCAGAGCTGCAACATTTCATGAAGCAGGTGGAACCAGGTAATATTTCAGAAAGAGAAGACTAAGGAGGAACGAATATGAGCAGAGTTGTATTTTTGACCAGCAGCCCATCGGGCCCTTTGGATGGCAGCCGCATGGTCGATGGATTGGATCATATGAATCAATTTGTGGAGAATCTTCACAGGTACTGGCCTGAAAACGCAAGGTGTCTGATGATTACAGCTGCACCGGATGAGGCGGAAAGGAATGATGAGATGACAGCATTTTTTGGCAATGCCGTGAAGAGAGCAGATCTAACGTGGTCGGTATTTGAACTATGGGACAGAAGGACGCTGGATTTTTCAAAAGAGGCTTTACATTCTTATGATGTAATCTTTCTTGGCGGTGGACATGTTCCAACGCAGAACCGTTTCTTTGAAGAAATAGGACTCAGAGAAAAGATACAGGATTTTGAAGGCATTATTATTGGAATCAGTGCCGGAACCATGAACAGTGCAGATGAAGTTTATGCCCAGCCGGAGCTTCCGGGCGAATCAGAGAATCCGGAATATAAACGTTTCATTCGGGGGTTAGGTCTGACGAAAACGATGATTCTCCCACACTATCAGATGGTGAAGGACAACGAACTGGATGGAAAACGTCTCTATGAAGACATTACGTACGGAGATAGCTTTGGGAAAAGATTTTTAGTTCTTCCAGATGGAAGCTATTTCCTGAATGTCAATGGAAAAGAAAGCGTTTGGGGTGAAGCGTGGGAAATTTCCAACGGCAAACGTCATAATATTTGTGAGAATGAACAGAGCAGAGAATATTAATTCTCTGACTTGGAATCATCCTTAGAAATAATTGGAGGAAGAAATGGATACAGCTCTTCGTAGCTCTCTATTTCTTCCTTTTCTGTTGGCAGAGAAGGAATCAGTCCAGTGCAGTCCTGGGCGGAAGAGGCACCAAGGTAGTCATATTCTGGAAGGCTATTCATTTTCTTTTTTTCATTCATAGTCAAACGCTCCTCGTTTTTTATAAAAGTATTACCATAAATAGTCGGAATATTCGACCAATTCACAAAATAAACAGGTTTATAAAAAGGAGATGCTTGATAATTAAAAATTGGTTTGTAAACTTTCTCTCAAAGGGCGTGTTTAACTGGACTTGTATAAAAAAATATAGTAGAATAGTAAAGATACTATGAGTATTTATGCGTATGGAATGGAGGGAGGAACATGTACCTGTTGTACTTTATAGTGTGGATTATTTTTGCGGGAGATATCACACTGGAAATCTGTATATTTGGTGCTGTAATTGCAGCTGTGATCTTTGCATTTACATGCAAGTTCATGGATTATAGCGTAGAAAAAGAAAAGAGAAATCTGAAAAAGATTTTTCAATTTCTGCATTACATAGTGGTACTGGTAAAGGAAATTATGATGGCGAATGTTCAGACGATCAAATTGATCCTGTCTGAAAAAGAAGAAATTAATCCAACCTTGGTGGATTTCCAAACAGACCTTACATCGGAAACTGGAAGGGTTCTTCTTGCGAACTCTATTACATTAACACCGGGAACCATTACGGTTGAACTGGAAGATTCGGGATATGTGGTACATTGTCTGGATGAGAGTCTGGCAGGCGGAATGGATGAATCGGTGTTTGTGGAATTGATCAGGAA
>JAQYAI010000031.1 GCA_029227655.1 bacterium
TATGTAGATGGCAAGTACATTTTATTTGCCAGCGATAAAGAATATTTTGAATTCATGGAAGACTAAGGAGGAAGGGCGATGAGTAAGATTTATTTCACATTGACAGGAACCAAGTATTATCACGGCAACGAATTCCTGAAGACGGGAATGAAACTGAAACTTAAGAAGGAACCGGATAACAGGTTCGATAAAGAGGCCATCGTTGTAAAAAAAGAAGGACTTGGTGAAATAGGACATGTGGCAAATAGCGCACACACCGTCATCGGTGAGAGCATGAGTGCCGGACGCATCTATGACAAAATCGGTAACACTGCAAAGGCCAAAGTTGTCCTGGTAACACCGCATGGAACGATCTGCAGTCTCAGTAAGAAGAGTCTGATTGATAACAAACATAAGAAGATGGAGGAAGCAGTCGATGAATAAAGTAATCCTGATGGGACGATTGACCAGAGATCCGGAAGTAAGGTATGGCGCCGGAGAGAATTCTACTGCAGTCGTAAGATATACCATCGCAGTTGATCGCAGATTTAAAAGAGACGGTGAGTAGAACACAGACTTCATTGGCTGTGTTGCCTACGGGCGTAACGCAGAATTTGCAGAGAAGTATCTGCGCCAGGGAATAAAGATCGTATTAATCGGAAGAATTCAGACCGGCAGTTACACGAATCGTGATGGCCAGAAAGTATACACAATGGATATCGTTGTAGAAGAACAGGAGTTTGCGGAAAGCAAAGCAGCTGCAGGTAATGGCGGTCAGAATAATTACAGCAGACCAGCAAGTAACCCAACAGATGCTGATGGATTTATGAATATTCCAGATGGCATCGATGATGAATTGCCATTTTCATAAAGAGATTTGGGAGGGAAAATTATGTTTGGATTTGATAAGATGTTTGATTTTAATCATGATGGACGCTTGAATGCATTCGAGAGAGCTGCACAGTTTCAGTTTATGGATGAAATGATGAAGAGAGGAGAAGCAGATTCGTTCGATGATGATGACGAGCAAGATATCTTTGCTGAGGCAGGGCTTGATTACGATGAGTTAGAGTTTATGGATCCGGAAGAAAGAAGAGAAGTATTGGAAGACGCAGGACTGGATCCAGATGAGTTTGATTTTTAGATTTATAAAATAGCTGAGACGGACAAAGAGGTCTCGGCTATTTGTCGTTTTTGTAGTATATTTGTTACGCGAAGTCTAATTTGAAATTGAAAATATTCCCATAACGGAATATAATATATAAAATAAGAAAAATAGGCGAAGGAGACGACTATGGGCTTTTTAACTACTGTAGAGATGTCTGAAAAATGGAATATTACAAGAAGACGAATCGCAGAATTATGCAAAGAGGGAAGAATTGAGGGCGCTGTATTAAAAGGAAAAACATGGCTACTTCCAGAAAATACAGTTAAACCAACAGACCCTCGAAGGAATCGACGGTCTCAAACTACTAATGAGAAAGGATCAGAATGATATGGAAGTACGTTATCAATTTGGATATCCAATGAATAAAAGAGCGATGATGATTGCGGATGCACTAAATAGCCCACATGCACTTGAAACGCAGCATGAAGAATACAGAGGCAAGTATCGGCCATTAAAGATTATCGAAGTTCCGATTGAACTATTAGTATATAGAATTGAAAATATCAGAACCAAAAGTTTGCAGAAACAGTGGCTGGTTACACACCCTGATTGCGAAAAGGATTTCTTTATGGTAGATACTGGAGCTATTGAGGTGCAGGAGGCACAGCATCAAATCCTTCAGTCTTTGGCTGATAAAGAGGGACTGCTTGATACCTTCAAAAAAGGTAAATTGCAGCAAAAAGAAGCTCTTATTGCTACAGATGATGGAGTCGTTGTAAATGGAAATCGTCGCCTATGTGTATGGCGAACATTATATTATTCAGATCGGATTAAGTATGCTCATTTTCAAACTGTACGAGTAGCAGTTTTGCCAGATCATGATCCACAAGGTATATATGATTTAGAAGTGGCATTACAGATTCATTCTGATATGAAAGCTGAATATGTATGGCACTCTATTGCTGCTGACTATAAGGAAAAGGTTGAGCAAGGAGTTGATCTTCCCAAATTTGCTCAAAAACAGGGGAAAAGTGCTGAAGAAATAAATCGTTTGATTGAATGTTACGAGTATGCAGAACATTATTTAGAGTCTATCAATCATACAGATGAATGGTCTTTGGTTGACAAACAAGAGTTTGCATTTAGACAGATTGTTAGTAGTAGAAAAAGCTTGACAAATCCGGGAGATAAAGAACTTTTTCAGGAAATAGCAAAAGCTATGCTGCAAACACCGGCAAGTGGAGACCGTTTATATAAGCAGATTCCTAAAGTTGTAAAAAACTTGTCGGCAATTGCCCCAAAGCTTTCGGAAGTTTTTGGCATTACCATTTCTGAAAACAAGGATGACGACTTAAGTCTTCTCTTAGATGGAGATAGCACGAACACAGGAAATGCAAATTCACAGATTGCATCAGGCATTCGTACAGCAGATGCTCCTGAACTAGTTGTTAGGACTGTTAAAGCTGTTTTGGAAACATCTGATGAGATCGAGAAAGAAAAGAAGAAAAAAACATTTGTTTATGATCAAGTGAAAAGAGCTGCAGATATTTTAACCAATACAATATCGAATATGGATACTTCTATGAGTAAAGATGGTGTGAAAAAGCAGATGGATAATATTAATATTGCATTGGATATTTTAAATGATTGGATAAGAAAATAAGATGGAATTACAGATTGATTATTTAGGATATGCTGAAAAAGTACATATAACGAATAACGCTCCAGGAGATAGACTTTGGAGATATTTTTATGCCTTTATTTGTGACTATATCCCCGCATCTGTAGTTGCATATAGTGAATGGAGTATTTCATTCCCTTGGAGATATTTTATTTCAATAAAGGGATACGTTGGCTACTTTATTACTGCTCACAGAGAACAACTGAGTGTCAAATTTTCAGACCACGCAAAGTTGATGATGAAAGTTGCAAATGATAATTCATATGCTACATCGCTTGGACTTTCTCATCGTTCAGAACAGGAAATTCAAGAGAGATTATGTTCGGCAAAATTTGTGAGACATCTTACGGATAATCAGATGCATAATCTGAAAAAAATATCACAGTTACCAGGTGCAGCGACATTTTCTGTTCCTGGAGCCGGAAAAACAACAGAGGCCCTAGAGCGTGTTTGAAAAATAAAATTTGCACAAAACATGTGTTTTTATTTCCTTTTTCATGATAAAATAAAGAAAAAGGGGGCAAACACTATGTTGAGACGATATGAATTAACCGATAGTGAATGGAGCCGTGTTGTTG
>JAQYAI010000032.1 GCA_029227655.1 bacterium
TAGAAGCATTTGCCAGCTCTTTTCCAGTCAGCATGTCGATCAGCGTACACACAACTGTCGTTGTTCCAATATCAATGGCAACCCCATAGAGCACATCAGATGTGTCTCCTGGCTCCACCTGAATCACATCATTTCCATGCAACACGACGGTGGTCGTTCCCGGGATAAATGTACTGGCCCTTAGTCCGTCAAAATTCAGTTCCAGGCCCACCTGTGCTTTGATCTGGTCTTCGAACGGCGTCTGGTCTTCCAGGGTCGGTTTATGAATCTCAATGACCTGTTTTTTGATATCCAGATCGAATGAAAACTCAGGAACATAACCACTGGTGAGCACTTCATGCTTTCTTTCCTTCTGCATCAGTTCCACCACAAGATCACCTTCTGGTTTCACAAGACACGAAAGTCTTACTCCCGATGCCAGTTCCTCTTCTTTGAGCAATTTACGCTCCGTCTCATTTGGTTCGTTAAGTTCCCCGCTTATGATCCTCACACGGCATTTTCCGCAGACCCCTTTCCCGTTACACGGGTTGTCCACAAATATTTTCTGGGCAAGGAGGATTTCCAGAAGGCTTCCCCCCGCTTCATATTCATATCCTTTGCCTGACGGCTGTACGGTTATCTTAGGCATCTTTCATTTCCTCTTCTTCCAGTTCGGTAATTGTTTCGACCTTGTCAAATTCCTCTGCATCCATTTTCAACGTCTTCAGAATCGCCTGAATATTGGTGATCGGCGATCTGGTTCCAAGACCACATGCCGGCGCAATAATATCAGAGCCACCCCTCACACAGAATTTTGTCAGCTTTTCGACACGTTCTTCATCCCCGAACTCCAGAGCAAATGTACTTACATTTCCCATCAGGACGCGGTCGCCCAGATTTGCTCTCGCTTCTTTCATTGGCACAACTGCATCAAAACTGAGGGCATCCGCATGTACCATATCAATCTGCTTGTACACGCTTCGCATTTGTCCACAAATATGTACGATCGTTCCTGTATGTTTATTTTCAATTCCATCCAAAAGCATATTCAGATATTTGACTGCATACTCTTCGAAAAATTTTGGTCCAAGAATCTCTCCCGTTCCACTTGGATCCGAGATTGCGATCACATCCGCGCCTGCCTCAATCATGGCATTTGCAAATTCAATCAACTGTTCCGTTACAAAAGTCATAAATTCGTGTGCTTCTGTTCTGCATTTCCGAAGTTCCTTGTAAAATGGAACCGGATCCACAACTGAGCTTGCTGTACTGATCGGTCCGACCAGATTTCCAATGATTGGAACATCCAGGTTCTTTGCTTTCAAAATACGAATCGCATCCAGCACCACTTTCGCACGGCCTTTATTCATATCGGCTCTGCTCAAAGTTCTCCAGTCTTTCACAGAATTTGCAGCGTACGCAGTGACATGTGGTTCAAAATTTCTCGTCCCCATCGTCACTTCTGCGCCCATTGCCTCTGCTTCCACAGTCATACAGAACGGAACGCCAACATTTTCAAAACATCCCTGTTCATAACTTGCAAGTGCAAGCTTCGCCATCATTTCTGCATCTGTATGTGCTTCTGGCCATGTAATTCCGCTAATATCCATCAAATCAGTAGTGACCATATTCATCATACCGCCAGGGCAGATGCAAGGTGGACGGTCAACCTCCTCATGATGTAAGGCCCTGTCCAAACGCTCTTTTTCTGTTAACATATCTTTCCTCCTGCTTTTCCTATCCTATTACGCGATGTTCAGTAAACGTTTCGCGAGTTTTACTGCCTCTACTGCATTGGTAGAGTATCCGTCTGCGCCAATTTCATCTGCATATTTCTGTGAAATCGGGCTTCCACCAATCATAACTTTCACCTTATCGCGAATTCCTCTTTCCTGTAATTTCTCAATAACAGTTTTCATTCCAACCATCGTCGTTGTCATAAGTGTTGACATACATACAATAGAAGCATTTACTTCAATTGCCTTGTCCACAAATGCATCAAGTGGCACATCACGACCAAGATCATACATTTCAAATCCTGCGGTATCCATCATAATCTTGACCAAGTTCTTTCCGATATCATGGGTGTCACCTTCCACAACGCCGATGACTGCCTTTGGCTTTTCGCCGGCATCCGCATTTTCTGGAAGATGTGGGCGAAGCACTTCAAGGCCTGCATACATTGCATCGGAACAAAGCAATACGTCTGTTACAAAATATTCTTCTGCGTCATACAGATCCGATGCCTTGTTCATACCATCTACAAGACCGTCCATAATACCGTCAAATGCCGGATAGCCTGCTTCGATGTATTCCTTCGCAACATCTACGACCTCTTCCTCTTCCATTTCCACTACACATTCTGATAATTTTGCCAATAATTCTTCTTTCGACCTTGCCATCTTTCTTTCCTCCACATATTTCTTTCTTTATTATATATGTTTTTTCCTATTCTTCCAAGCCTTTTGGTAATTACTCTAATTACTTTCATAATAACATGGAAATTTTTATTTTATAAATTGGTATTTTCCATTTTTAACGCTTATTTATAGTTATTGTCAATAGCAGTTTTGGGCACAGTTTCATCCCCTTCCTCTGACGCTTGTCAAAAGAAGGGGATTGTATCTTTGTTTGTAATAGCAAGTTATTCTTCTAATTCTAACAAATCTTTATTAATCGGATATCGTCCAAAAATTCTTGCTGCATCCATGAGCGCCTGCATATTTTCTTCTGGTGTTCCCACTGGCATCTGACAGCCTGAGGTAAGAGTATAACCTTTCGGAGAATCAAACCCTTTGCGGATACACTCTTTCGCAGAACGGAGCACATCATAAGGTGTTCCAAGCCTCATCACTTCCACCGGCGGAACATTTCCCTGAATACTCATATGCGGTCCAAGGATTTCTTTTGCCTCCTCAATATCTTCCACATTGTCAAGTCCGAAGCATCCGATTCCCGTTTCATTCAGAGATTCCCATAATTTGCGGCTGGTTCCACAGATATGTAATCCACAGCCACCACCATTTTTCTTAATGTAATCCACATTTTTCTGGAAATATGGGAGGGAAAATTCCTTGTACTGCTTCACGCTGATCAAAGATGTGGAACTTACTGGATCGGCGAATCCAATTCCAACACCAATATCTAACAGTCTTTTGATATAGCGGTTGTTATTCTCTACAATCACTTCCATGAGCTGCTTTACCTTTTCCGGCTGCTTTCTGGTTCCAATCAAAAGCTGTTCCGTCCCTACGGCCATTGCAGCAATGGTAAATGGTCCCGTAACCGTCGCACTGACGGGAACTTTATCCCCAAGTTTGGCCTTTACCATTTCCACACCTTTTAAAATGATTGGAAGACGACCGTCTTTGTCTACATCGACCAACTTCGCATGGTCAACTTCATCAAGAGTAAGTGCCGGTGTTTCAATCTGTGCCACATTATAATCCGAATATTTTACTTTAGCCCCCATTGCTTCCGCCATTCCACGGAGTGTGCAGGACACACCAGCCCCGTCCGAATGAAAGGTTTCGTAAATATATTCTTCTAACTGACACATCTTTTCAGAAGAATGGTAATACTCTTTTAACGTTGTGTTGATTAGTGGTGCCAACGTCTCACCTGTATCCAGACAACACATGATTCGATCTACTTCTTTTCCTTCGCTCAGCAATTTCTCACGCTCAATCGCTGTCAATTCATCTTTTTTAATTTCCAGACCATGCAAATATTTTTCTATCATAACTTAACTTCCTAATTTCGCTTCTTTCTTCTTTCCGAATCCCACAAAGATGGAAAGCAATGCTACAATCGCAACAATATACTGATACCAGCAAAGTGAGATTACCTGGAACGGACTGTTCAGATTATCGATCAATGCACATGCCATAAGAATCTGCGCCCCATACGGAATGATTCCCTGGAAAATACATGCAAAAATATCCAGTAACGATGCCGTTCTCTTTGGATCTACATCATAATTTTCACTAAGTTCCTTTGCGACCTTGCCACAGATCAGAATAGAAACTGTATTATTGGCTGTTGCAACATCTGCAAGGGAAGCCATTGCTGCAATGCCGACTTCTGCTGATTTTCTTCCTTTGATAAGGGTCTTCACTTTCTGAAGAATCCATTCGATTCCTCCTTCTTCCTGAACCATCGTTGCAAGTCCACCCATGATCATAGAAAGTAAGAAAATCTCAAACATTCCCGTAAACCCATTATACACGTTTCCTGCTGCTCCTAAAAGAGTAAATGCACCTGTCGCTACCCCGATAACAACTGATATCAGAGTACCACCTGTAAGTACCAGGAATACATTCCACCCAATCAAAGAGGCAACCAATACAAATAAATACGGAAGAACTTTTACAATGTCAAATGAATAACTCTGTACTTCCGGAACCACTTCTGGTCTTCCAAAGATGAGAAGAAGAACGACTGTGATAAGTGCTGCCGGCACTGCAATTCCAAAGTTTGTTCTGAATTTGTCTTTCATTTCCACACCCTGAGATCTGGTCGCAGCAATTGTTGTGTCTGAAATCATGGACAAGTTATCCCCAAACATTGAACCACTGATAACCGATGCAACTACCAAATACGGATTGATTCCTCCGGCTTCCGCAAGACCAATTCCGATTGGCACTACCGCTACTACTGTTCCAACAGAAGTACCTGTTGCAAGACCAATAAGACCTGAGATCACAAAGATTCCTGCAGCAACAAACTGCGGAGGAATAACTGTCATACCCAGATTCACCACTGCATCAACACCCCCCATAGCGCTCGAAACAGTTGTAAATGCTCCTGCGAACAAAAATACAAAACACATAATCATAATATCTTCATTGCCACATCCTCTGAGAAATGTGCTCAGCTTGTCATTGATGCTACCCTTAAATATAAAGAATGCAGATATCACACCAATTAATGCGGCTACCGGTGCAGGCAACTGATAAAATGCCATTTCCACGCCTTGCAACTGAAGAACAGTACCAACTGCCAGATATACTCCGACAAAAACGCCTAAAGGCAATAATGCCTTTCCACTAGCTTTTTTTTCCATTTTAACTCTCCAACCTTATTTTATTCTTTTGTATTTCCATGTACTCTACACAAGTACCGTATCATAAATTATGTCAATTGTAAAATTGATATTATTTAAGATATATGTAATTTTTCTATTTGCATTTTATTTTCCTATAAATCATAGCAATTGTAAATTTAATCAATAAATATTGCGATTTTGCACTTTAAAGTATCTCAGTGATAGAGTCGTTGTAATTAGTCCATCGCATATGCTAAGCCGTTAGTTCGCATATTATTTCTTGTAATATTTTTCCATCCATCGGTTTCATTTATAATTATTTTCAATAAATAATAGGAATTCTATATTTTATCTATTAGTCTTTTCCCCTTTTATCCATTAGAATAGAAACAGAAATATTTATTCAGAAAACAAAAAAGGAGGCTTTCACTATGCATAAAGATGATCAAATGACCCCAAAGGAACGTATGGGTGCATTCTTTTCCGGCAAAGAGGTCGACCGTATCCCAATCATTCCATTTGTCACTGCCGTTTCCGGGAAAGTGATTGGTATGACACACCGTGAAAAAAGACAGAGTGCCAAGAATTTTTTCCTGTGCCAGAGCGCATGTTATGAGCGTTTTGGTCACGACAGTATTTCCGTTGAATACGGGCTTCATGGAATCGGTACCGCCCTCGGCAGTAAAACAAATGACCCTGAGGACAATGTTCCAGCCATCATCGATCACTATTTGAAAGATTTGAATGATCTGGACAAAAAATTAGATTTATCAAAAGTAGAACGTAAAAATGATCCGTGGGCGCAGTTACATTACGAAATGGCCCAAATGACGCTGGAAAAGCATGGTGAAGAAGTAGGCGTTTCTTTAAGTACTCCTGGGCCAATTACCGCCGCTTCCAGCTTGTACCCTATCGAAAAATTGCTTCGCTCTACACGAAAAGAACCCGAAAAAGTACACGAATTACTTCGTTTTACAACAGATGCACTGAAAATACTTGCCAAAGAATTTATGGATGGTGGGGTAGGCATTTCCCTCTGTGACCCAGTCGCTTCCGGAACGATCCTCAGCGAAAAGGCATACCGTGAATTTGTTCTCCCATACACGAAAGAAATCATTGATTTCATTCACAGCTACGGAAAATCTGTGACCTACCATGTCTGTGGCGATACCAGTGCATTAACAGAAGCCTTAGTAGAGACCGGCTGTAACACCTTAAGTATCGATAATCGTGTCAGCTTGGAAGATACCAAGAAACGTGTTGGTGATAAGATTGTACTCATGGGAAATGTTGACCCTATTACTACAATGATGCAGGGAACTCCAAAAGACGTAGAAGAGAACGTGAAGCTCTGTTTCCGTCAAGGATATGACAATCCAAAAAAATATATTTTAAGTACTGGCTGCGGTATCCCAATCGACAGTCCGCTGGAGAATATTGACGCATTTATGGCGGCAGGAAGAAAATATGGCAAATGGCCGCTGAATCCAGAGTTGTTTATTGAGTAACATGCAGACTACAAAAAACAGAAAATTATTTTCATCCCCTTCTTCTGATAAACGCAACATCAGTAGAAGGGGATTTCATTATAAAAAATATGAATACCAGCAAAGATATTTCCACATTGACTTGCCACGTAATTTTGCGCTATAATATCTTCATCTTTAAAGCACCTGTTCTTTGGTGCAATCAATCTATGCCTTACGGCATCTCATTTTCTTATGTTTCACACTCGAAGCAGATATCCAAAATGAGAAAAAACTTTTATCTAATTTTTACACAAAGGAGGATTTTGCCTATGACCAACGCGTTACAACATCATTTTCCCATGATTCGAGACAGAGTACAGCTCTTGGATGAAATCCAACTCTCTCCGGCTTTATTGTCTCTCTTCCAAATGATTCCACGCGGATTGCCGCTGAATCTTCTCTTCTGGTACTGGATATTGTGATTCAGCTTGCGGACGGCAGCATTGCAAATGTAGAAGTCCAAAAAATCGGTTACGCATTCCCAGGCCAGCGGAGCGCCTGTTATTCTGCAGATCTACTACTCCGACAGTACAAACGTGTCAAAGGAGAGAAAGGGAAATTATTCAGTTATAAAGATATCAAAAAGGTGTACACCATCGTACTTTTTGAAAAAAGCACCTCGGAATTTCATCAATTTCAAGAAATATATCTTCACCGAATCAAACCCCAGTCCGACACTGGAATTCAGATTGAACTACTTCAGGAATACGTGTTTATCTCACTTGACATCTTTCGGAAAAAACTGATATAGTAATTTAATGAACTTGAGGCATGGCTTGCCTTCCTGAGCATGGATGACCCGAATGTGATCCTGAAACTGATTGATGCATATCCGCAGTTTGAGCCACTTTATCGGGAAGTGTACGAGATGTGCCGAGATCTGGAAAGGATGATGAATATGTTTTCCAAAGAGCTTGCAGAACTAGATAAAAACACCGTTCAGTATATGATTGATGAAATGCAAGATACAATAGATGCACAAAAAAATCAATTAGACCAAAAAGACCTAGAGTTGAAAAAGCTGAAAAAAGAAATAGAAGCTTTAAAGAAGAGGTTAGAATCAGAAGATTTTCCGCTTGATGATATTGAGAACAAAGAATAACAAAAAGAAACTCCGCCAGGTGAGGGCCTGGCGGAGTTCTTTTTGTTTATGTTATCTAAAAGGAATGAGAGTAAAGCTTGCAATCAATAGGGTTTTGATTGCGTTACTTTTATGAGGGGCGATAGTTGTTTATCAACTATCTTGTTATTAGTATATATGCAAAATGTGTCCAA
>JAQYAI010000033.1 GCA_029227655.1 bacterium
ATGGGCCGAGCAGCGGGAATTCTGTTTTTCGATTATGAAAGGGAAACGCACACCGCTCCATTTCCGCTTTATTTTCTCCCTTTCTGCTCCAAATATTACAAAGCTTCTGGAACAGGAGCAGCTATCCTTCACTTCTTCGGATGTGCAGGGATTATATCTGAACTTCAAATATGACGGCGAGACGCTGACCTGTACGACAGGAACTTCCATGAATCTGTTCACTCTGGATAAATCTCTGGAAATTGCCTGGGATAAAATGGTACAGCGGATCTTTACGAAATATGAAATCCCCTTTGAGCTCCTGGCTTAAAGGGGATTCTTTTCATATCCAGATTCACTTATTTTGTTAATAACATCATAATGTCATTGCTTCTCTTCACAAATGCAGTCATTTCTTCCGGACTGAGTGGTTTATGTGCAAGTATTGCAAGGTCATACAACTGATGGCAGATCATTTCGGTGTGTTCGTCTTCTTTATGATTTAATACATAGTCGACCAATGGATGATTGATGTTGAGCACTAAGGTAGACTCTGTGCCGAACATGGACGGGTCCATACCTGCCATGCCATACATTTTCATCATTTCCTGCATACGGCGTGACTGTTCAGAAAGTGTGATCATAGCTGCTGTATTTTCATCTTTCATTTTTTCAACGACTACATTCAGCTTATCATTTCCAACTACTTTGCGGAAAAGTTCCATCAGACTGTCTCTGGTCTCTTTCATCGCTTCTTTTTCTTCTTCTGCGATTTCTTCTTTTAGATGGGAAGTGATATCTGCATCAATTCTCTGGAAACGAACGCGGTCATTTCTTGCTTCCAGTGTTGTGATAAATGGTGAGTCGATATTATGAGAAAGAATAACTGCATCGAGTCCTTCCTTCTTGAACATGTTAATATACTGACTCTGTTGCTGTTCATCTGTTACGTAATAAATGGTTGTCTTCAGATCTTCTGAAACAACATTTTCATCACTGTTTTCCTCATTTTCATTTGGCTCAACAATGGTTCCGCCATTCTTTTCAATACATTCCTTCAATGAGAGATATTTATGATCCAGATTCTTGAAGAGAATGTAATCCATCATCTTATCACAGAATTTTTCATCTTTTAAGCATCCGAATTTGATGAATGGACTGATATCATCCCAGTATTTTTCATAATTTTCTTTATCTACTTTGCACATTCCAGAAAGTTTGTCTGCCACTTTCTTTGAAATGTATTCTGAAATCTTCTGCACAAATCCATCATTCTGAAGTGCACTTCTTGAAACGTTCAGAGGAAGATCCGGACAGTCGATCACACCTTTTAAGATCATAAGGTATTCTGGAATGACTTCTTTGATGTTATCTGCGATAAATACCTGATTGTTGTAAAGCTTAATAGTTCCTTCAATTGAATCGTATTCTGTATTGATTTTCGGGAAGTATAAAATACCTTTCAAGTTGAATGGATAATCCATATTTAAGTGGATCCAGAACAATGGTTCCTTGTAATCCATAAATACTTTACGGTAGAACTCAATATAGTCTTCTTTTGAACATTCATTTGGATGTTTGGTCCAAAGTGGCTTTGGATCACTTACGGATACAGGACGTTTTACGATCTTTACTTTATCCGTAGCCGGTGAGACCTCTACCATTTCTTTTTCGCCGTTTTCATTTTCACGTTCTTCCATCTTTGCGTCTTCATGAATACGTTCAACGACTTCATCCGTATCAAGAAGCTCATCTTCCGAAATAGTCTCATATTCAGGCTCTGCATTTTCTTTTGATAAGAAAATTTCTACCGGCATGAAAGAACAGTATTTTTCAAGTACTTCGCGCATGCGGTATTCATTTGCAAACTGTACGCTGTCTTCATTAAGGAATAATGTAATTTCTGTTCCTACAGAAGTCTTGCTTCCGTCACTCATTTCAAATTCTGTTCCGCCGTTACTTACCCAATGTACCGGTGCTGCATCTTTCTGGTAAGAAAGTGTATCGATATGAACCTCATCCGCTACCATGAATGCGGAGTAGAATCCCAGTCCGAAGTGTCCAATGATTTCATCTTCTGTTGTTTTGTCTTTGTATTTTTCGAGGAACTGTGTCGCACCTGAGAATGCAATCTGTGTAATGTATTCCTCTACTTCGTCTGCTGTCATACCAAGACCATTATCGATGAAACGAATCGTTTTCTTTTCTGGATCTACGATTACTTCTACTTTGGCTTTGTAATCTTCCGGGATTTCATATTCTCCCATCATATCCAGTTTCTTTAATTTTGTAATCGCATCACATCCATTCGATACGATCTCACGAACGAAAATATCATGATCTGAATATACCCATTTCTTAATAATCGGGAAAATATTTTCGCTGCTAATTGATAAACTACCTTTTTTCGTTGCCATTTATATCCACTCCTTTATCATAAATAGATTTCTGTCTTTATCGCTAATACACATCTTAATACCAGCAATTTTAATTGTCAATAGAAAAATTAGCACTCATTCAAAATGAGTGCTAATAAGTTTGTGAACTTTATAAAAAATGTATAAACTTAAATACGTTTGACATAAAATGCTATTCTACGCTCTTCAGCGATTCGACCATATCGATTTTCTTCAGTTTAAAATGCATGATCCAGTTAATCAGCATAGAAAACGCAATTGTCCACAATGCTCCATACACATAACTCCTCGGATGAATCACTCTTCCGAACATTGCTGCATTGACTTCTACGGTCACAATAATAAATCTATGAAGCAGATTTCCGATTATAAAACCGAACAGGATTCCGATAAATGTAAGAATGATATTTTCACGGTATACATAAGAACTTACTTCTCCATCGTAAAATCCAAGTACCTTTAATGTAGCCAGCTCTCGTTTCCGTTCTGCGATATTAATCGTGTTCAGATTATAAAGAACGACAAATGCCAGCATACCTGCAGAAACAATCAAGACGATAGTCACCAGATTCAATGTGCCAAGCATACCATCCAGTGTTTCTTTCGTCGCATCGGTATAAGTCACATTCAACACACTGTCATAACTCAAAAGTTTTTCACCGATCACACTAATCTTCTTCTCCTGTCCTGACTGCACTCTATACATGATACAGTTGTATCTTGGAATGGCCCCGTAGAGTTCCTCATACAACTCTTCTGACATATACAGGTAATGACCCATGTAATTTTCACAGATTGCCTGAATTTCTACTTCTTTGTCTCCTTTCTCCTCATCTTGAATGAGCACCGTATCGCCCACATCTACATTCAGAAGTGATGCCACTTTTTCCGTAAGAATCGCCTGATCATCTTCAAGAGAATAGACATCATCCGTTGTTCTGCTGTGGAAATCAAAGAACTCCCCTACTTCTGCATCTCCTTCTGGCACCACCAGATACAGACTTTGCACACCTCCATCTGCCCTCACATCAATTTTCTGCATCCTGCACTGCATAAATGCTTCCAAATCATTCTGTTCCTTCATGTATGAAAGAATTTCACTCTGATCTTCTTTGTATCCAGAATCATCCGCAAATACTGCTGCGTCATAAAACTGGATTTCTTCATACTGAATCGTTCCGATATCGTAAATACTGTCTTTTAATCCAAATCCCACCAGCATCAGCCCCATACTTCCGCTGATTCCAAAAACAGTCATAAAGAATCTCTTTTTATATCGCAACAGGTTACGGATAGAAGATTTCCATGTGAAATTAAATCGCTTCCAGAGCCATGGAATCCGTTCAAGGAAGGTCTTCTTTCCTATCTTCGGTGCCGGAGGCCGCATCAGCTGTGCCGGCTGTGCCAGGAGTTCCTTGTAGCATGCAAATACCGTTGCCGCCAGAACACATCCTACTGCAATGACTGTAGCTATCACACCATGATATAGATTGTAAGGCAGAACCACATCCGGAAGGTGGATATACAGAATCTTATATGCCACTACGATGATGACCGGTATCAATTTCTCACCAATCAGTACCCCGGAGATACTTCCACCCAGCGTAGCAAGAAGTGCATAAAAAATGTACTTTTTCGCAATGACACCTTTCTCGTATCCAAGAGCCTTCAAAGTTCCGATCTGAACACGTTGTTCCTCTACCATCCTGGTCATACTCGTCAGGCTGATGAGTGCCGCCACCAGGAAAAATAAAACTGGAAATACTTTTCCAATCGCACCGATACGCTCTGCATTATCTCCATATCCTTCATATTCGGAAACAGCTTCTACTCTGTCCTGAATATACCATTTCGGATTCTCGAATTTTGCAAGTTCTGCTTTCGCATCCGCAATGTCCTGTTTCGCAGAAATGATCTGTGCCTCTCCTTCCGCAATCTGCTCTTCACCACTGATAAATTCCTGTAATGCAGTCACAGCTCCAGATTCATATTCCAGATGCCCTTCCCGAAGTTCGTCCTGTCCGTCTCGTAGCTGCGCTTTTCCTTCCAGAAGCTTTTTTTCTTCTGCCGAAATAGTTCCCCATGCTTCTTCTATCTGCTTTTCTCCAGCATCAATCTGTGCTTTCGCATCGTTTAACTGCTGCCATGCTGCATCAATCTGTGCTCTGCCATCTGCGATTTCTTCTCCGGCTGCCAAAAATTTTTCTTTTACTTCTAATAGCGCGGCTTCTCCTTTTTCTACACCTGCCAGACTTTCTTTTGTTATTTCCAGATTCGTCTCTAATGCACTTTTTTCAGTTCTAAGTGCCTCCAGCAGAACAGCTTCTACTTCCGTCAGTTCTGACTTCCCTTCTAGTTCATCGATCTGAACCTGAATTTCTTCCAATTGTGTCTGCTGCTCAGCCTGCTGTTCTAAAAGTCTGTTTTTTAATTCTGCAAATCTTTCTTCTGATGCAGTGAACTGTTCCATCACAATATCATAAGAAGCCTGATACACCTTCTCCATTCTCTCGAACTGTTCTTCTTTTTCTTCCAGTTCCGCCACACCAGCTTTATATTCTGCCTTTCCTGCTTCCAGCTCAGCTTCTTTTCCAATCAGCTGCTCTTTCGCTGCATCGAGCTGTCTTTCCCCATCATCAATCTTCTGCTGTGCCGCCTTTAGTTCCTTCTCCCCTTGAATCAGTTTCTTCTGTGATTCCACGAGCTGCTTCGCTGTAGAACTTTTGGCCGCCTTCAATTCTTCCTTGGCATCGTCCAGTTTTCCTTCTTCCTCCAGAACCGTCTCTTCTGCCTTTGCAAGTTCATCTTCCGCTTCTGCCAGAATATCATTTCTCCGGATAATACCGCGTTCTTCTTCAATTTCTTCCAGTTCCGCAATTACATCATCAATCAAAGTCTCGTATTCTTCCGTAAAAACGATTGCATCTTTAGCACCGGATACTGCAATATTTATTTCCGTATAGACATCCATCTGAAAAGCAGAGTCATCTACAATTGCAAATGCATTAACCTCTCCATTTCCAATCTGGCTTGTTCCCCGGCTAAGTGCAATATAAAGGGGACTGGATCCGATGCCTACAATTTTGTATGTATCGGTCACAAGTGTATCGGTTAAATCTTCGCCATCCCCAGAACGGAACGTAATCTCATCTCCGATTTCATATCCGTATTTTTTAAAAAAATCTTCATCCAGAAGACATTCATTTTCCTTCTCAGGAAGTCGTCCTTCTGATACTTCCACCTCATTGAATTCTTCCTGATAAGCAAGCATATGCACAACTTTTTCTGTATTCTCCACCGGACAAAGAACGTCCTTACTGTAAGTTCCTGCCGCCTTCTCCACTCCATCCAGCTTTTCTATTGCTTTCACATCATCATCTGTAAGTCCCAATGTCCCTATGACTTTGATGTCCATTAAATTCATACGGTCAAAAAAGGCATCTCCTGACAAACGCATATCAGGTTCTGTCGCACGTATTCCGGAATAAAATGCCACCCCCAGTAAAACTATGAAAAAGATGGAAATGAATCTTCCGGCAGTCTTTCTGATTTCCATAAAGAAATCTTTTCGTAACACATTTTTTTTCATCATCTTCCACCACTCTTACCATTCAATCGTTTCCACTGGCACTGGAGCTTCATTTTCTATTATTTCATCAACCCGGCCATTCTTCATCTTGATTACTCGGTCTGCCATCGGCGTGATTGCAGAGTTATGTGTGATCAAAATCACTGTCATTCCCTTTTCCCGGCAGGTATCCTGTAATAATTTCAGAATCGCCTTTCCTGTATTATAATCAAGTGCTCCTGTTGGCTCATCACAAAGTAGTAGTTTGGGATTCTTTGCAAGCGCTCTTGCGATAGAAACTCTCTGTTGTTCTCCACCTGAAAGCTGTGCCGGGAAATTGGCTTTTCGCTCTTTTAATCCAACATCAGCAAGCACACTCTCTGCATCGAGCGGCTCTTTACATATCTGAAGTGCAAGCTCGACATTCTCCAGTGCAGTCAGATTCGGCACCAGATTATAGAACTGGAATACAAATCCAATATCGTCTCTGCGATACGCAGTCAACTGCTTCGGAGTATACTTTGTGATATTGTTCCCATCGATCCATACTTCACCGCTGGTCGCAACATCCATCCCGCCAAGAATATTAAGAACTGTTGTCTTACCTGCTCCACTTGGACCTACTACAACAGCAAACTCACCTTTCTTAATAAAGAAATCGATTCCAGCAGCCGCCGCGATCTCGACTTCTCCCATTTTATAAATTTTACGAACGTCCTTCAATTCTACAAATTCGCTCATTTTATCTCCCGCCTGTCTGAAAATAATATATTTAATCATACCATATTAGACAGCTTATTAACATCATTCAATTTATTAAAATTGTATAATCAATCCTGTTTTTTTATCCAGGGTATCTATACTGAAAAAAGTTGCCGTGGGACACTTGGAAAAATGCGCTCGGTATCTATATCTAAAAATTTGATTGTCAGATACCTGTTATCGTGCTTTGAGTACCTATATAGAAAAAACAAATTACAGGATACCCATTATCAAGTCTTGAGTGCCTATATAGAAAAAATAGTTTGCCAGGTACTCCACTCCAAAACACTACCATACTACAAAAGCAGGGCTCACGCCCTGCTCCTTAATAATTATCATAAAATGTCTCATATTCTTCCGACTCAATCCTATCACTCGGTATAAGTGTCACTGTCAGTCCGTCAATGTACACCATTGTTCCTTCCGGAAGAACAATATTCTTTAGCGAACCTGCAAATCCTGATTCTTGATCTCCGATCAGCTTTCCACAATATATAGAATATCCTTCTGATGTTTCTACTTCATAATCAAAGATTCCCGAACCGGATTCACAGATGACATCATACACACCTGGTGCGATATCTGTTCCCACTTCGACAGAATCTATCAGATAATAATTCTGCGTATTTGGATTTGCTTCCGATCTCATGTCCTGCGGTCTTGCATTGGAGCTTCCGAAATACAACGTTCCACGCCCCTCAATATTCACGATACCACCCGTATAAACACGAAAATCATCAATTGCGTAAAGCTGTTCAGAATCTCCGAAATAGATGGTCTGGTAGATTCCATTCTCCATATCATTCATACTCAGATCCATGTAACAGCTTTCCACGCCTTCTTCCGGAATGAAAACAACCTCATAGGTTCCCTCTGGAAGATGTACGCCACCCTTATAGGTTCCTGCTGTCAACTCTGCTTCGTAGTTCATTCCTTCCGGATCCAGTTCTCTTGTCACATAAGCATATGGGTCTGTCTCTATTTCAGCCACAACCTCCTCATATCCCAACTCATATTCTGGCGTTCTCAGGTTATCAGAAACATCTTCCACCAGATCCATGAGCACCGGAACTAAATTCGCCAGCACCACGATCACTGCTACGACGAGTCCCACTCTTGATTTTTTCTTTTGAGATTTCACTGTAGTACGTGAAGGATTTGTTTTGTATGTATTTCCCTGAGAAGTCTTCTGCTTCTTGTTAGAAGAAGCTTTTTTCATCGAATCTCTGGTGACTGTCTTTCCGGCCATGGGGTCATATTCGGTGTGTACATGGGTCAACGCTTCTGAATCATGATGTGTCTTCCCTGCGGAAATATAGTTTTCATCACTTTTTGAGTTATCAAGTCCACATTCCACACAAATATTGTTACTGTCAAGCTTTCCACCACACAAACTGCATTCTCTCCGAAACAAACTCATCACAAATTCCTCCTTTCATGTCTCGTCTCAAGCACGTATTTTTTATTCTGTCGTTCTGTTCACATATCTGTTCTCTGTTTTTGAATATACGATTTTCTGTTCTTTATATAAACTCTGATATCCTGACAACAGATAGCTTACCGCAATCGTGATACAATAATATGGCATCCCTGCAAATCCGAACAATTCCAGCGAAATCAGAATCGAACTAATCGGACTGTTCGTTACCGCACAGAACACACCTACCATTCCACATGCCGCGCAAAGCTCCGGCGGAAGATTCAAAACTGCAGACATAGCAGAACCAAGCGTCGCACCGATGAATAACGATGGAACAATTTCACCACCCTTAAATCCAACGCAAAGTGTCAGACAGGTAAATAGCATTTTTAACAGAAAATGCTGAAATCCCTGTGCTTCTGTAAAGCTTGCGTGAATCAGCTCTTCACTGAGACCCAGATACGCATTCGTTCCAAGCAGGAAGGTAAGCGCAATGACTGCTGCTGCACCGACACATACCCTGATATACGGATTCTTGAACCATTTCTTAAATGCATGCTCACTCTTATGCAGCAAAACACAGAACAAAGAGCCTGCTACTGCAAAACATGCTGCCAGAAGAATAACTTTCAACGAATTACTGCTATAGAAATCGGGCACTGTTTCTACAAGATATGGAATCTTAAATGTTCTTACCCCCATTACCACAGACATATATTCTGCAACGAACGCTGAGAACATGCATGGAACCAGCGCCGCATAGTACATGACTCCCACACTGATCACTTCCATTGGAAAAATGGCCGCTGCCATCGGTGTCCCGAATAAAGCTGCAAATGCCGCACTCATGCTTGCCAGAATCAGAATTTTCTTGTCACTTTCATTTAACTCAAGCTGATAACCAATCACAGAACCAAAACTTGCCCCAAACTGAAGCGCTGCCCCTTCACGCCCAGATGAGCCGCCAAATAAATGTGTAATAACTGTAGATATTAAAATCAACGGAGTTACTATTCCCGGCATTGTATCATGATCTGACCGCAGAACGGTAAGTACCATATTCGTCCCAGCATTCTTTTCCTGCCCCATAATCTTATATAAAAAGACAATGATCAGACCGCCAACCGGGAGACCAAGAAGGAGCAGCGGATGTGCTTCACGATAGTTGGTCGCCCATTCTACTGCATGGGCAAATACACTTGCAACTATCCCTATTGCACCCCCTACCGATACGGATAAAAATGACCAAAGTATAAGCGTCTCCATCAAAACTCTCAATGACTCATAAGAATTTTGTATTTTTTCTCTCATTTCCTTTTTCCTCTTATTTTCCAGTTTTCTCAATCACTTCTTCTAAACTGAAAGTTAATGTTCCATCCTCTAATTGAAATAATGGCAGACCTACACGTCCTGCTGCTTTTATTTCATCAAACATTGGCTCTTCATCACGGTATTTTAAAAATTTTCTCAAATTCATAATACTGTCAGAAAATGA
>JAQYAI010000034.1 GCA_029227655.1 bacterium
ATTACTTTTGTTCTTTACAAGAAAAACGGCAAAGTAAGATTGCAGGAGATAGGAGAGTAACGTTTAAAATGATTTGGAGGAAACTATGAACAGTGCAGATAACAGGAAGAAAAATACAGTGGAAAGAATGTTTGGAAAGTATGTGTTTCAGAACATTTTGGGAATGCTGGGAATATCGGCCTACATTCTGGCAGATACATTTTTTATTTCCATGGCAGAAGGTGCAGGAGGAATTACGGCACTCAATCTTGTTCTTCCTATCTATAGTCTGATATTTGGAATTGGTTCGATGATAGGTGTCGGTTCTGCAATCAGGTTTAATGTCCTGCGGGCGCGAAAGGATGAAACGGCAGATGCGTATTTTTCAAATGCATTGATGTTTGCATTGGTGTTCGGTGTAATATTTATAGTGACAGGAATTCTTGTACCCGATAAACTTATTGAGGTGTTGGGAGGAGATGCAACGATTGTTGCAATTGGTACACCGTATACAAGAATATTTCTTATGTTCGCGCCATTCTTTATGGGAAATTATATTTGCAATGCATTTGTGAGAAATGATGGGAATCCGGCTTTGGCGATGCAGGCGACATTGTTCAGTAGTATGTTTAACATTGTGATGGACTATGTGCTTATGTTTCCAATGGGACTGGGGATGGCAGGTGCGGCATGGGCAACTGCATTCTCACCGGTTGTGGGAATTCTGATGTGCTGTCGGCATTTTTTCTCAAAGAAAAGTACAGTCAAGTTTGTGTGGAAGAAACCTTCATTGAAAAAACTGTTCGAATCCTGTCGGTTGGGTGTGGCAGCATTCGTCGGAGAACTATCTTCCGGTGTAACAACAGTTATCTTTAATTTTCTTATTTTGGGACTGACAGGCAATGATGGTGTGGCAGCTTATGGTGTTGTGGCAAATATTGCGATTGTGGCGACATCTATTTTCAATGGCGTAGCGCAGGGAACACAGCCTTTGTTCAGCCGTTTCTATGGAAAAGGAGAAAAGGCTGCAATCAAAAAGATTTTGAAGTTGGCTATGGGTACATCTCTTGTTCTGGCTTTGCTGATTCTTGCAGTGACGATGGGATTTACGGGGTCGATTGTAGAAATATTTAACAGTGAAAAGAATGGGCAGATGGCAGCTTATGCAATGAAGGGTGTAAAAATCTATTTTTGGGGATTTCTGTTTGCCGGTGTTAACATTGTAGGAGCCGGGTATTTGAGTGCGATAGAAGAAGCTGGATGGGCATTTGCAATATCCATGATACGTGGTGTAGTGGCAATCAGTGTCTGCGCCTTTGTACTGGCGTATTTCTTTGGAATGACTGGAATATGGCTGGCATTTCCGACAGCAGAATTTATAACGGCACTGGTCATGGTGAGAGGAATGAAGCGAAGGAGCGGATAAGCAAGATATGTATAAAAAATGAGAGGATATCCTAGATATGGAGATCTTCTCATTTTTTGTTTGGTAAAAAAAATAGAACGTCGTTGCGATTTATGGTGGTATTTAAGATTGCAAAAGCAAAATATAAATATTAAATGTAAAATATAATTGACATATGAAAAGCGAGGGTGTAGTATATAACCATAAGGAGGTGCAAAATGAGAAATTTGAAAATGAAATTCGCAAGAATGGAAAAGGATATTTCACAGATTGAACTGGCAAAGCGTGTAGGCGTGACGAGACAGACGATAGGAATGATTGAATCGGGAGACTATAATCCTACATTGAAATTATGCATTGCAATCTGTAGAGAATTGGGAAAGACATTAGACGATATATTTTGGGAGGAAGAAGAGAATGAAAAAGATGAAAAATAGACTGGATGAAATGCAGGAACAGAAGTTACTCCACATTGAGCATAATGGGTGTTGGTTTGCATTTTGGGCATTGATTGTAGTTATGTTTGTACAGATGGCGTTTTTCGGTATTGGTAATTTTAAAGAAATTGCAGGCGAATGGATCGTGTTCATGATGCTGGCATTATATTTGACAATTTCCTTTATAAAGAATGGAATCTGGGACAGAAAGCTGGAACCGAATCTGAAGAACAATGTACTGATAAGTCTGATAAGTGCCGTGGGATTTGGTGTGATATTTGCAATTGTGAATTATTTCAATTTTAAAAGTGTGGAGGCAGCATTTTTCACATTTGTCATTATGGCAATAATCTTGTTTGTAGGAATTTATCTGGCATTGATGGCTTCGACATTGATTTATCAGAAAAGAGTGCGGGACATAGAAAATGCATTTAAGGAAGATGAAGAATAATATGACATAGAGAAATTAAATTTAAATTAGAGGAAGAGGACATCTTCCTCTAATTTGTTATAAGTGCTATAATTTCCTTATATTAAACTTTTGAAAGAATCGCACTGTAGAGATAGAAGGAGAGTCTGTATGAAGAAGTATGCTGTTACTGCGCTGGGGGAATTGTTGATTGATTTTACGGAGAATGGGCAGAGCGGGCAAGGGAATCCGGTCTTTGAGGCAAATCCAAGCGGTGCGCCTTGTAATGTGCTTGCAATGTTGGCAAAGCTGGGACATAAGACCGCTTTTATTGGGAAGGTTGGAAATGATTTTTTTGGTGAAATGTTAAGAGATACTATTGTAGAAATGGGAATTGATGCATCGGCACTGTGTATAGATGAGCACATTCATACAACCCTTGCTTTGATTCATAATGCTCCAGATGGGGAGCGGGATTTTTCTTTTGACCCCAATCTTCGTCCGCCTCTTTGGGAAAGTCTGGAAGAAGCGAGGAAACAAGTTCTTTATGGGCTGGAGCATTGTCATATTCTGAAAATTTCAGACAACGAGATACAGTGGCTGACTGGGAAAGAGGATTATACAGAAGGAGTAGGATGGATCAATGAAAGATATCATATTCCCTTAATTCTGGTATCGATGGGAAGAGAAGGCAGCAGGGCATATTATAAGGAGAAAATGATAGAGGCATTGCCATTTTTGCAGGAGAATACCATGGAAACTACGGGGGCTGGAGATACTTTCTGTGGCTGTGTGTTACATTATATTTGTGAGCATGGGTTGGAAAATCTGACAGAAGAGAATCTGCAAGAAATGCTAATGTTTGCAAATGCGGCAGCCTCTTTGATCACCACACGAAAAGGAGCATTGCGGGTAATGCCAGAGAAAGAAGAGATAGAGAAGCTGATTGAGGAAAGGAGAGCTATTGCAAATGACAGAATATGAAGAACTAAAAGAAGTGTTTGAACGCGCAAAATATGGAAGTTATCTACTGATTCCTTTTAAATACAATGAAGATGAGTTTCAGCCGGACTGGCTGGAAGCAAATACAGAAAAAATGCCGCTTACAACAATGGATATTAATGAGTCTGTGAAACAAACACTGAATGCGGAAAATACACCTAATGTCGTTTCACGCTATAAGCTGCCAAAAGAAATGCTGTTCAAACAGATTGTCGGTAAGGCTGAGAAAGCAAATTTTCAGTTTTATGTATGTGAAAAAGAAAAGCCCGATGATTATACAGAGAGAAGAAGATTTGAACTGGATGATTCGTATATTTATGTATTTCACACTCAGGTGGCTTTTTTATGTCTGGGAATCCAGTATACCAATATTGAAATTCTGGACTGTATCTGTAATCTCGGATATGTGGACAGAAGAGCAGTTTATTTTTATAAAGATAAAGCAGGAAATATTCAGGAATTCAGGCTGGAGGAACTGTTGATTGAATTGTGTAAAAAAGCAGGATTGGAATGTTTTTACCAGAGCGAATCTTCCATTTTTTTGGAAGCGTACATTTACAATGTGGCAGTAGTGGAGGAACGTTTTCGATACATAGAAACGATGAGGCAGGCTGTATTCAACCTGCATTTAATGGTAGATTTAAAGGAAGCAGTAGAAGACAATTCGGAGGAAGATATTCATTATGTCTATGCAGTGAAAGTGCAGGACATGGGAAGCTATCGGTGGGGATGTTGCGTCACATCACAGACCATTTCTTATATTGTGGCAAATTCGCAGATGGATTTAGATGCGGAGATGGAAGATCAGGCTGAAAATGGGATTCCGGTGGCATTGCTTGCATTGTATCAGAAGTATACCTGTCTCAGATTCCGGGAATTACTGGCAATTGTAGATAAGAAGAAAATCAAACGATTAAAACGAATGCGAAAACAAATGCTGGAA
>JAQYAI010000035.1 GCA_029227655.1 bacterium
GGGGAAATTACAAGAGAAAAAGCAGAGGTACATTTTGTGCCATTTGCGTCAAGACTTTATATTCACACAGAAATCCAGATAAATGAAACGATGACCAAATTAGAAGTAAAGGATAGGATTGCGGAAGAAATTCCAAAGAAAGGAATAGAGAACTGTTACAAGATTATCCTGACAGGGTTCTGTGATCAGGAGATGGAACTGGACCAGGAAGAACTGGATGTGTATGGAAATATTCTGGAGCTTCAGAATATGACAAGGCCGGCATATGATTTTGAAAAAATACAAAGAGCGAATGCCGGAAATTTACTGGGAAAATATATTGAGAGTCTGAAAGATGCCGGAAAAGACAGCGTGGAATACATGGCATTATTTGAAGGAGTAGGGGCACTTCTGGATTCAAAAAGGGGTTAACTATGTGGGTGAAAGAATTGATCCTGAAGAATTTTGGGAAATTTAAAGAGAAAAGAATAGAACTTTCCGAAGGTATCAATCTGATCTATGGAGAGAATGAGGCGGGAAAGACAACCATTCATACCTTTCTTAGAGGGATGCTCTATGGTATGGAGCGCGGAAGAGGAAGGGCGGCATTGACGGACAGATTCAGCAAATATGAGCCCTGGGATGATCCAAATCATTATGCCGGAACGTTACGGTTTGAAAGCGGTGGAAGAACATTTTGTTTGAACAGAAATTTTGATAAATATGCAAAAAGTGCAAGCCTGTTCTGTGAGGATGATGGAGAAGAATTATCGTTGGAACAGGGCGACCTTGATGTTTTGTTAGGCGGACTTCAGGAAACAGATTATGAAAACACCATTGGAGTCGGACAGAATAAAGTAATGGTAGGGAAAGAACTTGCCATGGAAATCAAGAATTTTGCAGCCAACTATTGTGTGACGGGTGATAGTGAACTGGACCTGAATGTGGCATTGGGGAATTTGAAAAATCGTAAAAAGGAACTGGAACAGGAAATTTTTGCCAGAAAGAAAAGCTGCCAGGAGAAGAAAGATGAGCTGGAACTGGAAGCGTCTTATGTGTGGCGTGATATTTATCACTTAGAACAGGAAATTGACAGAATAAAAGAACAGCAGAATGAGGAACAGGAGGAGATGGAACGTCTGCAGGTCCAGATAAGAGGAGAAAAATCTGACAACAGATTTGACCGGTGGCGTATTCATCCTATTGCAATGATTGTGATGGTGGCTATTCTGATCCTTGCGGTCATTGTGTTTGACAGACCATGGAATCTGACGATAGGAATCGTTGTACTTCTGGCAGAACTTCTTTATATATGGAACAAGTTTAAAAATGGAAAGATAAAAACAAAAGCAGATGCGGCAAATGAGAAGGAAGATATCCTTCGGAATCAGCTTATTAGAAACCGGTGGCATTTGGAGAAACTCGGAGAAGATTTGGAAGAAAAGCGGGTGCAATACAGCAATCTGATGGAACAAATGGAAGAAATGGAACAGGCCGGGGAAGAAACGATAGAACAGAAACGTAAGAAACAAGCATTGGAACTTGCCGAGGCAAAAATGCAGGAAATTGCAAAAGAGCTTCAGGGAAATATCAGCAAGAGACTGAATGAGACAGTGTCGGAAATCTTTTGTGAGATTACAGATGGAAAATATGAGAAAGTTCGTGTGGATGAACAACTGCAGGTTTCTGTGATTCATGGAAATCGCAGGATAGAGATGAATCAGTTGAGTCAAGGCGCGCTGGAACAGCTTCATTTTGCACTCCGTATGGCGGCAGTTCGCATTCTTTATGAGGAAGACTATCCGGTAATTCTGGATGACACCTTTGCGTATTATGATGATGTGAGGATGGCACAGACCCTGAGATGGCTGGATGAACATGTGGGGCAGGTGATGATCTTTACCTGTCAGAAGAGGGAAGAAGAACAATTGAAAAAGATGGGAATATTGTATAACAAGGTACAATTATAGAGAAAAGCAGTTTGTGCGAGTTGGGCACAAGCTGCTTTTTGTCGCGGATAATATAAAAAATAATTATTCGATAAGATAGCATAATAGCGTACGTTGCGAAGCTGTGGCTCGGGTGTGGCGTGCTAATAATCGGTCGATAACCTTGTTTTGTTCAAGATGCCTATCTAGGATTTACTAAAAAAGGTGCCTCAAAATGTCAATAAAAAAGATGATGAAGTATTAACGAAGCAAACATGTTTTTCGCCTTGAGCTCGAGCGAAATCCACTGATTAGGTAGACTTAGGCTCGAAGCCATTGCTGAGAGGCTTAGTTGCACTTATCAGTTAGTTTGCGAAGAGCGTTGCGAAAGTTTGAAGAGTAATACTTCATCATCTTTATTAATAACTATGAAGGCACCTTACTAAATAAAAATCAGGATAGGCATCTTGAACAAAATTCAAAATACTTATCCCGATTATTAGCTAGGGCACAGCTTCGCACGTTGTGCTTTATTCAATTGGCTCACCTTTTTTGTATTTTTCAATAATAGCCTGAATACGATCGTATGGATCAAGTAACCAGCTGATAGAGCCATCATGGTTCAGTGTATCGATAAGGAGAGCAACATATTTTGTCATATCACAGTTGATGTAGTATGGACGGGCAAGAAGCTCTGGAGACTGGTAGATCAGGTTCGTTGTGAGAATACCATCAATCAGTCCATCTTCATAAGCCTTGTCGAATTTTTCCATACCGTTTGTAAAAAGACCAAATGTTGCAGCGGCAAAGATTCTCTTTGCTTTACGTGCTTTTAACTGCTTTGCAACATCTAAGATGCTGTCACCGGAAGAAATCATATCATCAAGGATAACGACATCTTTGCCTTCCACAGAAGAACCAAGGAATTCATGTGCAACGATCGGATTACGTCCATCGATGACCTGTGTATAGTCACGACGTTTGTAGAACATACCCATATCAATTCCCATAACACTTGCAAAGTAGATGGCACGTTCTGTAGCACCTTCGTCCGGGCTGATAGCCATCATGTGATCACTGTCTAACTGAAGGTCATCAAATCTTGTGAGAAGGCCTTTGACGAACTGGTAAGTCGGGCGGACCGTCTCAAAACCATTCAGAGGAATCGCATTCTGTACACGCGGGTCATGGGCATCAAAGGTAATGATGTTAT
>JAQYAI010000036.1 GCA_029227655.1 bacterium
CTTTTCATCTTAGAATTCGTGTTCTACACGAATTCTTCCTTGTTTTAGTTCAAAATTGCAAACTCGCTTAGCGAGTTTCACAATTACCTAATCAAGGTTTTAAAGGATTTTAGAACAATAAAAACAGGTAGTTTTTGACACTACCCGTCAAAGATGGGAAGCATTATAAATTACAAACAAAAGAATTGTGTAGTCAAGCAAAAAAAGCGGGAATCAATTTTACGGCGTCATGACATAGAATTGAACTACCGCTGGAGGAGAAGTAATGAAGAAAACCATGAAAATTTTACTTATTATTCTTGTAGTATTTCTAATGCTTATTGTGGTGGGAAAGAGAATTCTTTTTCCACCATACGATGAAATAGAAGTGACAGGGAAGTATGAAATCAACAGTGAAGATTATTGGGTAACAGAGGATAAGGAGGATTCTTTTTTGATGGATGGAAGTATGCGGGAAGTACAGGTTCATGTCTGGTATCCAAAAGATTATGATAATTCGGATATAAAATTACCTATGGTAATCGCTTCTCATGGCTCTTGTGGAACGATAGACAATAATCGGACTTTATACAGAGAATTTACCAGTCATGGATATGTTGTTCTGGCCGTCAGTCATCCAGGGCATGCATTTGATACGCTTCATTCCAATGGAAAAAAACAAACAGTCAGTATGGATTATCTGAAGAAAATGAGTGGGATGGATCCGCAATCAAAACCGGAAGAAGCTGCAAAACTGTTTGCAGAATGGATGGAACTGAGAATGACGGATCTTACAGCCGTGATGGATGATTTTGTTGAGAAAGTGATGCAGTCTCCTGACCGGTTTGAAAGTGCAGATATAGGCCGTTTTGTTACATGTGGACATTCTGCGGGTGGTTCAGCTGCCTTGGGAATGGCACGAATCAGATCAGACGTAGTCGGAGTCATCGCTTTAGAGTCCCCGTACATGTATGACATCAAAGGTGTAAAAGACGGTGAATATATCATGGATGATTCTGATTATGAGATGCCGGTTCTTAATGTTTATTCTGATGCAAGTTATTCTCATTTGCATGAGTGGAAGCAGTATCGGAATAATATGAAATTTCTTGAAAGTAAAAATGAGAATTACGAGAATATCTATTATGAAGGAACCGGTCATATGGGATTATGCGACTTATCACTTGCATCCCCGATTCTGTCAGGTTTGCTTGATCAGGTGAAGAGTGAGGTCGAATCAGAAGAACAGTTGAAAAGACTGAATACAGACTGTCTGGATTTTTTGCGCAGGATATCATTCAGTGAATAAGAGGAGGATGGAAGATGGAAAATATATTTGATTTTATGCGGGCAGCTTTGCCGTGGATTGCAATGGGACTTTTACTGGCGATTTTTTCGGCCAGAAGTGCTTCCAAGAAAAGGAAAAATGATAATACAGATGACAATTACGGAACAGAAGGAATGTGTTTTGGCATGTGCTTTGGTACCGCAATTGGAACTGCTTTGGATAATAATACCGGTATAGGTATCTCTCTGGGGATGCTGATCGGTCTGGCAATAGGAACTTGTATGAAAAAAGAAAATGATGACAAAAACTAAAGGGGACGGAGTTTTTTTTCGTCCCCTATGGGTTATTCATGGCTTTCTTCTAATATCTTTATTAATGCAGAAGGCTCATATACCTTAACAGAAGATTTCGTATAGTCTTTCACATTTCTGGTTACTATGCAATCCATTTCTGAACGAATTGCTGTTTCTACCATAATAGCATCTTCATAATCACTAATTTCAGAAGATATTGCTTTTCGGCAGTCTAAAGAAGTGGTATCTAATAAATGAAACAAAGTAAAAAGTTTACTCAATATCTTTCGGGTTTCTGCGTCATTATGTGTTAAACGATGTGTCAGATAGTATATATCTGTAACTGACTTTGCAGTAATATAACCCTCAAATTGTTTATTTGCAGAATATATAAATAGTTTTTGTGCAGTTTCTGCAAATGGAACACGAGATTGTAAAGCATCGATGATAATACAGGTATCAACTAAAACTTTCATATTGTATTCAACCTTTCTTCCCGTGCTTCTTCCAAAGTCATGTCATTTGAAAGAACACCAAATAATGACTTGGCAACCTCTACTCTGTCTTGATATGGGTTAGTCAATTTTGCAACAACTTTTCCATTACGAGTAATATAAATATCTTCTGTTTCTGCAAGCATAAGATATTTGCCTAGATTCAGTTTTAATTCAGTTGCGGTAATAGACATATCATCATCTCCTTTCTCTAAGAACCAATAATTATTGTCTTTAAATGAAAATCTCTCTTTCAATATATATTATATACAAATCGAATGATTTTATCAACGAATTCGTTCGATTCAAAAAGGATTATCTACATAAAAACAGCACTCGCTTAAGAGGAACGAATGCTGGAATCCGTGTGATTTCGGCCTTTCTTTATGGATTATGATATCCTTCGGATATGGAACGTATAATTAATGAATCGAGAGGAGAACCGATGATAAATTTTGCTAATAATCTTATTTTGGACTTTGAAAAGGATTCAGACCGTCGGATTTCAGCTATCTGCAGGGTGTTAACTGTGCTAATTATTGTTGTAATACTGCTTAACATGTTGCATGTATTTAAGATTTCTATCGCTTTATATCCGACTCTTATTGTGTCAGCTGTCATATTACTAATGCCGACTTTGTTTTATGATATTTTGAATTTACGTTCAAGATTCATAAGATATCTTGTCCGGACACTTCTGATTTTTATGTCAGGCCTTATGTATTCGATTCTTTCGTATCATGTAATTATTATGCTGGTTCTTCTGGTAGTAGTTTCCTGCCTGTATTGTAAGCGTGAACAGGTGATATTCACCACTGTATTAAGCATCCCTGTAATGGCAGTAAGTCATCTGATTGCATTTATGCTTCAAACTGTACCTGACGAGCCACTCGTTACTCTGCAAGGTGTATTGTTATACGGAATCATACTGCGTGTGATAGAGCTTGCTGCAATATCTGTAATCTGTATTGGTATAACGGGCAAGTTTCAGGGATTGATAGCAGTCCTTGTCAAAAAAATAATGAGTTGTACGAAGAGCAACAGGTTATGGTGAGTTCTCTTTCAGAGCTTGTTGAGACGCAAAGTCATGAGACGGGTCAGCATGTAAAACGTGTTGCCGCTTATACGGAAATATTGTGTCGTGCAATGGGATTATCTGAGGAGGAAACATGGAAAGTTAGTGTGGCAAGTATGATGCATGATGTAGGTAAAATCTGTGTGCCACGAGAAATACTACATAAACCTGGCAAACTTACAGAAGATGAATTCTCAGAGATAAAAAAGCATTTTGATGAATTCCTTAAAGTTATGGAGGATTATCCGGATGTTCCTTAAGTGTGTTGATCGTAGAAGAACATGGATGGAAATTCCAAATTGAAAATTAATGGAGAAGGTACTCTCAATATTAGGTCCGAAAATGCGAGGATATGAATTACAGAATTGAAAAGCGAGAAAACATAAGAGTAGTTGGAAAGAAAATTCCACTCAAAGCTACTTTAGAAGATAATTTCCAGATCACACCAAGGTTCTGGCAGGAAAGTGCAATGGATGGAACAATTGAGAAACTGGCAGCTTTGATGGATACAGAAATCTATGGACTTATGGGCATAAGCGTATGCAATGAAAAAGATGAATGGGAATACTATATTGCAGTTGCTTCGACAAAAGAGGTAGATGATTTTGAAGAACTGATTGTTCCAGAAACAACATGGGCAGTATTTTGCGAAGAAGGACCAGTAATCAAAATGCAGGAGTTGGAGACAAAAATTATAACGGAGTGGTTACCAACAAGTGGATATGAGTATGCGAATGCTCCGGAAATAGAATTATATCTTAATCCTAATCCGGCTCAAACAAAATATGAAATTTGGTTACCAATTGTTAGAAAAGGGGGAACATTATAATGGATGAAACATTTATGCTTTTTTTGAATGACATACCTGCTGAAAGTCAGGGATTAGTTTTGGAACTCGATACATTCCTTACAGAGAAAGGTAGCAAGAGAACAATAAAATCTGCAAAGAGTGGGTTTGTGACATCATATAGCTCTCCAAAAAGTGGAAATGCATTGCTCAATTATGTATTTAGAAAGACTGGCGTAAAGATACGTATCTATGCGCAGAATGTAGGCGAGTATGAGGATATTCTGTCTGATATTCCTGATAACATGAAAAAGGATATCATAAAGGGCGGAGATTGTAAGAAACTGAATGGTTTGAGCTGTTCTCCAACATGCGGCGGTGGATATATATTTACAATGGATGGTGTTGAATATAAGAAATGTAAGAATATGGCATTCTTTCATTCATTAGTGGAAGGGAATTTTGATGCAATCAGAAAGTTGATTGAAGCTGAAATTGGAGACTAGATGGGAAAAGTATAGCGATTATCAAGGTGGAGGAACAGCTGGCTGAAAAGGTTGGGGTTTCACGCAGATCGGTATCAGGCTGGGAGGGATGCTATAATCTCCGGGATATAGACATTCTGATAGAGATGTCAGAGTTCTATGAAGTGGAACTAAAGGATTTCAGATAGTCTGATAGGATTCAGTGATGAAGAAGCATATCCGGCAGTTTTTTCGGGAATATAACAACCCGAAGGATTATGAGGTTTGGGAGCAGGCGATGATGGCGGCGGGAGATGATAAATATGACTGGACGGATCATAATTACCTGGAACCCATCCGTGCGGCATTGAAGGAATGACTACCGCTTTTTCTATTTTATATATGCAACTTCAAGTTGCTGAATTGCAAACGTAGGTTGGTAGTTATTTCGCTTTGGTTTTGATAAAAAAGAAGTATCAAATACAAGGAAGTATTCACTATGAGCTTTTCAGATAACTTGAAGACAATATGTAAAGAGAAAAATCTGTCGCAGGAAGAACTTGCGGAGTTGTTGGGTGTGAGCAGACAGGCTGTTTCAAAATGGGAATCGGGAGATGGATATCCTGAAGTTGAAAAGCTGCTTATGATTGCAGGAAAACTGAATGTATCGCTAGATAACTTAATGGGCACAGAGATTGTAATTACAGATGCAAACAAGAATAATGCGCCCGGACAGGATTCTCCGAAATATGCATTGTTTGCGCAGGATCAAAACGAGCATTCATTTTGGGGTGCGACAAGCACCTTTTTGGGATGGTATATGACAGAAGAAAGTGTCATGAAAGAAATGGAAGAGATCCGTCAGGCGTTATTTTGTGGAAGCGATATGTATGAGCTGAAGTATTCCGTTAAGAACAGAAAAACATTCTTATCAGTAAAGGCTGTGTAATAACTTCCGGCTCACAGATCATTGCGGCTGTGTCCGCTTGGGCATGGTCGCTTCATTTTTTAAGCATAAACTACTGAACGATAGGTAGTTAAAAGGGATATTAATAACATGTATAAAGTACTGGATGGATAATGATACTCATATTAGGATTGAAGAGGAAATAACATGAAAGATCGTTTTGAAGTAGTTTATAAAGAGACCCATTCTGCCGGTCTGGGGAAGTGCACTGTAAACGGATTGTTGACATACCCATGTATATGTGTTATTCCAAACATACCAATAGTATGTATGAATTTAATGATGAAATGGGGATTGATATGGCGAGAAATAAATATCCGAAGGAGACATATCAATTAATTTTGGATGTTTCAACGAGATTGTTTTTTGAAAAAGGATATGAACAGACTTCTCTTCAGGATATTATCGATGAACTGGGTGGTCTGACAAAGGGTGCGATCTATTATCATTTTCGTTCAAAAGAAGAGATATTGATTGCAGTTGTAGAACGCATGAGCAAAGGAAACAGTGCCATGATGAGAGAGATCAGGGATGATTCTTCTCTGACCGGAAAAGAAAAGATTGAGAAGATGTTTGCAACATCTTTGACAAATCCGAAACAGAAAGAGCTGTTTGCGGTAACACCCAATTTGATGGATAATCCGAAACTGCTTGTATATTATCTGAAAATGGTCGCATCCGAAGTTGTGCCGGATTATATTGTACCGGTTATCAGACAGGGTGCAGAAGATGGTTCGATTCATACGGAACGTCCGGAAGAGATTGCGGATCTTATGATGTTTTTGATGGATGTATGGATCAATCCAATCATTTACCAAATGTCAGATGAACAGATGGTAAGGCGTATTCAGTTGATTAATGATATGTTTAAGCCATATGGAATCGATTTGATTCATGAAGATATGATACAGTTAATGAGAGAATGGCGTAATGTCCAATACGATAAATAACGTTTGATGTGAGACACAGATAAAAAAATGATTTTGGTCAGAGAAATCTGACCAAAAAAAATACACCATACATACCGTTGGTATGTATTGAATTAAAAGGAGGAAAAGATGAGAAATTGTAATTTTGCAATGAAAAAGCCTTTTGCCAGATTAGCAGAACTCATAACAAAATAGTATATGGCTTGGCAGAATTGTGAAAGTATGAGAAAAGCAAGTATTATCCGTGTAAAACAGGTCGGAATCCGTGTGGTTTCGGTCTGTTATTATATTATGTTATACTATGGTAACTGTTCAGAACCCAATATGATTGTTCCAGAATCTGAATGAAAGAAATAAAAAGAGGAGTTGGTTATTTGATGAAAAAAGATCATGCAAAAATGCGATATATTGGAAAGATAATAGTAGCATTTCTATTTGGAGCAGCAATCATGGTATTCGTAAGATATATCTCTTATGGAGGCATGAACTTAGGAACACAGGTAAATCATGAAGAATTTCTGAAAGTCGCAGAGGAAATAGATGCGATTGTGATTCCGGAAAATGTAAAGATATTTGCTCTTGGAGAGGCAACCCACGGAAATAAAGAATTTCAAGAATTAAAGCTTGATTTGTTTCGAAAAGCGGTAGAGGAATATCACTGTAAGGCTTTTGCATTAGAAGCAGATTACGGTGGGTGCCTGATGGTGAATCAATACATACACGGTGAGGGAAAAATGACGGAAGATGATGCAGTGAAAGCACTTGATTTTCATATTTACCAGACGGATGAAATGAGAGCATTGATTCGCTATATGACTGACTATAATAAACAGGTAGAACCGGAAGAGATGTTAAGCTTTTATGGGTTTGATATGCAAAACTACGACTTGGAGAAAAAATGTGTCGATGAAGCATTTTCAGAACTTAAGATGCAGTATACCGATATGGAAGATGCTGCAGAAACATTAAAGAATATACCTGGGATGGAAATGTATGCACAGGCTGCGAGATGCTGCCTGCAAAATCAGGAGCTTAGTAATGCGTCAAATGCAGATTATTCAAAAATAAGAGATCATTATATGGCTGAAAACATCAACTGGATTTATGAGCATATGCAAGAAGTAAATGAATCTATGCTTATGATTTCGGGCCATAACGGACATGTGGCAAAGAAGAGTTCATTTACTACATTTATGGGTGAAGAACTGTTTGAAACATATGGGGATGATTATTGTGTCATTGGCACAGATTTTTATAAAACAGATTGTAATTTGCCTGGAAAAAATGGAAAAAGAATTACACGAAAATTTTATTCGGCTGATCCTTTGGCAAATACAGCGCATGCTCTTGGGATCGATATGACGTATCTTGATTTTGATAAACTGAATAAATCAGAAAAAATGAATAAAGTAATCAATAAGAGTATGTTGATGGGATCACTCGGAGAGGGGTACAGTTTTTTGAATAAACTTTTACCGAACAGCTACAGAATCAATGATGTTCCTGCGGAATTATATGACGGAATGATTATTGTGACAAATGCGACACCAACAGATATAAAGAATTAATGATAAAACATGGAAGGAAAGAGATATGTACGAATACAAAGTAGAAACTTACAAGGTTAAGGTTGCAGCGAATGAAATGAA
>JAQYAI010000037.1 GCA_029227655.1 bacterium
AATCTTGCCGGCACTTGTGCCTTCTGTATTAGGAAGATATTTCTGAAGTTCTTCGATTCCTGCATACATTGCATCTGAACAAATAATAAGTTCCGGAACGAAATATTCCCCTTCTTCGTACATCGCACTTGCTCTCTTCATGCCATCCACAAGTCCGAGAAGCATTCCTTCCTGCGCATCAAAACCAGCTTCTATGTACTCTTTTACCACATCAACGACTTCTTCATCTTCCATTTCAAAGACACAATCTGATAATTTTTGTAACAATTCTTCCTTTGTTGCCATTCCCTTTTCCTCCGTTAAAATTTATTTTTGCGCCTATAAAATAATGATACCACGGTGTGATTTATTTGGAAAATTGATATTTGGTATTAGTTTATTGACTTTATCTATATATAAGGTGTTGTTTTTGCTTCTCTCTTTCATTTTAGGGCGTTAATTGGGCGATAGTACTCTTTTTTTAATTTAGTACCCAAGAAATGAAGCCCTCAACTCTTATCCTTCTTTGAATTGGGCACATACCATAAAACTCAAGAAATTGTGCCCACAGTTTTCTCATTTTCTCTTGATTTTCTTCTGAAACCACTTTCTAATTGGGTACTATCAATGCAAATCTTACGCTAATAGCCCAATTCTCCTCCTATTTTCTCATTTTCTTTCAAGAGAGTGGGTACTTTTATCAACTAATATCTCACTTTGCCCAAACGCCGAAAATCCGCGCTCCACAAAGCTACACCTCACAAGGCTATCAACAAAAGTAATGCTTCACAATCTTCTCTACAGTATCTGCGCTAAGGGGATTTTCCTTTGTCTCATATGTCGTAATTAAGTGAACCGACGGAATAATTCCGTGAGAAGTGTATAATTGAAGCTTTGAAAATGCATTTTGGTAATAGGCAGGATCATCCATTAAACCATAATGTTCCCAATAAAATGTCTCACCTGTTTTGGGATGTCTGATCGTAAAGTCCGGGTATAGTATTGTTTTCCCAAGCATCAGCTTTTCTTCATAATGAAATGGGATTTTGTTCATGTACAAAAACATATCGATCATAGATTCTGATTTGGACCGGACTAACTTTCCGGAAACAGTTTTGTGAATTAATTGTTCGGGATAATTCGGATTTTGTTCGAATGGAAGTTCCATCCATTCTTGAAGTTCTTGTGAAATAGATTTGTAATAAGGATCCAGAAGTTCTTTATAGCCAGAATCTTCTGCAAATAATTCTTGTAATTGCTCGCTTCTGGAAACATGATGCTTCAAGTAAAATTCGAGCGCTTTCTTTTCTTGTTTCAGATCTTTGAGTTGGAATGATAAATATTTCTTAAAGGCAAGCTGCTCGGCAAAGCCTCTGTCTTCTTTTGGAATATATGTGCGCACATCTCCAACACTGTGATACCATTTAAAGTACTTTCCGTTGTGGGTACAGAAGATTTTCCCCTCCGGCAAACTTTCTAATTTGTACTCAATCGCACTAATTTTTGTCTCTATCTGCTGATATTCAGCAAGTATTTGTTCATAAATCGTAGTTACATCTCCTCCCTTATTTTTTATGATTAAACCACAAACTATATAGAAAGTAAAGTAGAAAATGCCGATAGTTTTGAATTGGTCGATAGAGAAAAAAATCTTCAAAAAATACCCATATTTTTTCTTCTTACAACAAAAAAAGCAATAAAATTGGGCCGTAAAATTATTTTTTTCTTGTTTACCGCCCAATTTAGACTCATTTTCTCCATTTTTTTGTGATTTTGTGGGCACTAGTGCTTATTTTATTTTCCATACGCCCACGCAACCATCTGACCGCAAATATTCTTGCGCTTTTCTGGGCACTACCGCATCATTTTTCCTTCCCGCGTCCACCCGGATGCGATATTACCATCGCATCCGTCTGCCACGGAAAATCTTTCGCTTCCCTAAGGTACTACTTCAACACCACTTCTTTAATCGTGCCCATCTTCAGCATATATCCAACATTTTTCACGCACTGCTGCCCCACAATCTTCGCTTTCCCGATCACTTCGATACAGCCCTGGCCATATGGAATTTCTCCCGAAACAGGCACATCCACAAGCTCTGCATGATCGGTGCCAAGGAGGGCGAACGTCGTCTTCGGGCAAAGCATAATGAGCATGTTCTCATCTGCATAACTTTGAAGTTTCTTTACAAACTCATAAGTGAAATCTTCCACCATCTGTTCTGCCATCTTTGGCCCCAGAATATTCAGCCCTCCGGCAGAATCTGCGTAACTGATCAGATCAACGCCATATTTTTTGGCTTCTTCTACATAGCGCAGGACTTCATTGCCCACCTTCCAGAACACTTCTTTCATAAATTCTGGATTCTTGCGCATGCCTTTGAAAATGTGTTTCGTGTCAATAAGCACGTTCAAAACAGTGATCGGACCTGACACTTCCAGCACCACATGCTCTCCCTGTTCCCGAAGTGCCTTGCAGGCGAGAAGGACTTCGTGAATTCTTCCTTTTGTGAAATCCATACTCGGAAGGTTCACCAAATCTTCGTAGTTCGTGTAAACATATTCCTTCGCTCTTGGTCCTGCCACTTCATTTCCAAGTGTGATAATGCCGCCCATGGCTTCCGC
>JAQYAI010000038.1 GCA_029227655.1 bacterium
AGCGACCTCACGAATTGTACCCCCAAGCTCCTTTGCACTGTTATATAAATACTCTATATCTCTATCAAAAACATCATTTACCTTCACTTAGTTTTTCCCTCATGTAAATATCCGCTTTTTTAAGATATTTTGTCTTGCTTCTCAATTTTGTATATACATAGTATATAAAATTATAATCAATATATTGCTTTAAAGTCAATTAAAAATCGGTATGGAATGTCCAAATACTTCCTATATAATATTTAATAACTCAAAAATAGCAGCAATGATTCTAGTTAATCATCACTGTTAGCAATGCCAATAAAATGGGGGGATGATGAAAAAACTACGGAACCTCAAGGGACGTTTTCTGTTGCAATATATTGTAATATAATTGTGAAATATGATAGAATATTTTAGAATCTGTCTAAAATCGTATTGGAGAGGAATACATGAGGGGAAAAAAGTATTTATGGACAGGGGTGCTTACGATAGCACTTATGATTCTGACTGCAATAATGAGTTATCTGGATACGCTGGGGTGGATAGACCGGTCGGTGTCAGATCTGCTCAACCAAAGATCATCCGGTGTGAATAGACATATTTTTATCATCGGTGTGGATGATAAGACTTTAGAAGAATATGGAGCCATAACAGGCTGGGGTAGAAATTTGTCTGCAGATCTTGTAAATCGACTGAATTCGGATCCGGATAGTAAACCTTCTGTAATCGGATTTGATATTATTTACAGCGAATCCGGCGATGCAGACGGCGATGCAGCTTTTGCTGAAGCCTGTAAAAACGCCGGTAATGTAGTGACTGTTTCAACAGCTGTCTTTAAGGAGCAACCGGAAAAAGATGCAAGAGGCAAGGTGTCCTATAATCCATATCATGTGGAATATATAATACAACCCTATAATGAACTCGCAGAAAATGTGAGCACAGGCTTTGCCAACACAACGGTGGACAATGATGGATATGTCCGTCAGGGAATGCTCCGATTAAATTATGACGGAAAGACAGAAAACAGCTTTGCAACCCAAATCTATATGAAATATCAGGAAACATTGGGTCAGGAGGCAACTTTACCGAAAACCTATGGCAAAGGTAATCGTTTCTTTTTCTCCTATACCGGTAATCCGGGTGCCTACACAGTCATATCCATGGCTGATGTGCTGGATGGTCAGATTGATACCCGCGTTTTTAAAGATGGAATTGTTCTTGTCGGAGCCTATGCAGTGGGAATGCAGGATTCTTACAAGCCTGCTATTTTACACGATGGCCAAATGTACGGTGTAGAGATACATGCCAATATCATACAGGCGCTTTTAGACGGGAAGACACAGCAGCCTGTTTCCCAGGTTGCCTATGCAGTTATTGCGGGAGTTCTTTGCGGAGCATTCTTCCTACTGACACTCAAGGAAAAAATATGGCCGTCAACATCTGTCATAATCGGAGTTTTAGTTGGAAATGTCATACTGGTAAAAGTAATGTATCATATTGGATATATAATGCCTGTATTATTATTTCCGGCATTATTGACCGTCATATATATGGGACAGCTTGTACGCGCATATATAGAAGAAAAATTGCGCAGACACCATGTCGTAAGTGTATTTAAACAATATGTGGCACCACAGATAGTGGATGTTGTCAGTAAGGATAAGCATTTTAAGATGGTACTTGGCGGTGAAAATCGCCACGTTGCAGTGTTATTTATCGATATCAGAGGTTTTACGACGATATCAGAGAACCTGAAACCGGAACAGGTCGTAGAGATTCTGAATGAATATCTGGATCTGACTACCAAGGCAATATTCCATCAGCAGGGAACCGTGGATAAATTTATTGGAGATGCAGTCATGGCCATATTTAATGCTCCCTTTGATCTGGATGACTATTGCTATCGTGCTGTCTGTGCTGCATTGGAAATGAAACAGAATGCTGATATCCTCACAGCAAAATTTGAACAACGTTTTGGGGTACCAATTTCTTTTGGAATCGGTATTAATTGTGGTAATGCGGTTGTGGGCAATGTCGGTTGTAATTGTCGTATGGACTATACAGCTATAGGCGATACCATCAATACGGCAGCAAGACTCGAAAACAATGCACAATGCGGACAAATCCTAATCAGCGAGCAAATCTATGAAGTTGTAAAAGACAGAGTCGATGTTTCCCCTATCGGAGAAATTCCGCTAAAAGGAAAGAATATGGGTGTATTTGTTTACCAGTTAAACTGCCTGAAGGGAAAGGAATAAAAAACAGATTTTTCCGTCAACGAGGTGTATAAATGATACTGGAATATGAAGATTTTGAACGTATATTAAACATCGGAATCCGGATGTCTACAGAGAAAAACCGGAACAAGCTGCTCGCTTCTATCCTGGAGAACGGCATGGCAATCACACATTGTGATGCAAGTACATTATATTTATATGAGAATGATCGGCTTATTTTCAAAATCATGAAAACGTTTTCATTAGGAATCAGCCGCGGCGTTGACGGCAAACCAATCTCAGACTTACCACCGGTACCAATGACAGAAGCAAATGTGTGCGCTTATGCAGCACTCCACAGAGAAATTGTAAATATCCCTGACGTGTATGACAGTAATCGCTTTGATTTCTCCGGACCGAAAAAATATGATAATCTTACCGGTTATCATACAAGATCCCTGCTTGTAATCCCTCTCATAAATAATGAGAAAGAGCTACTGGGTGTACTACAGTTAATTAATGCCATGGATGAAAATGGAAATGTCATTCCTTTTGATCAACAGCATGAAATAATTATTCATTCTCTCGGTTCCATGGCTGCCATTGAACTAACGAACCTCTCTTATGTGGAAGAACTGAAGGCACAGCTGAGATCATTCGTAGAGGCTTTTGCAACTGCAGTAGATGAACGTACACCATATAATGGAACCCATACGAGAAAAGTAGCGGAATACTGTCAGCTTCTGGCAGACTATATTGCAAAAAAGCATGCCGCAGGAGAATGCATAGAAAATTTCGATGAAGAACGCAAGGAAAATCTTTTTCTTGCAGCGCAGCTTCATGACATCGGTAAGATGGTTATTCCACTTCGCATTATGAATCGTGCTACAAGACTGGATACAGATATGGAGCGGGTAGAAAACAGATTTGAACTACTGGCATCCTATTATGAAATTGACAAATTAAGCGGCAGGATAACGGATGAGGAATATGAGATCAAAACAACGGAACTGATTGATGAATTGAGTTTTATCCATGAAATTGACAAAGCCGGATATCTGGATGATGCAAAGCTACAGCATGTAAAAGAACTTGCAGAAAAAAGCTATACAAAAAAAGACGGAACTAAGCTCCCTTATCTGACAGAACGGGAGGTGGACTGCCTGAGCATCAGAAAAGGAACACTAACAGATAGCGACAGAAAACAGATGGAGAGCCACGCGGTCATGACCAGGAAAATACTTGAAAAAGTCCGATTCCAGCATAATTATGAAATGGTGCCTCAATGGGCGGCAGATCATCATGAATATCTGGATGGAACAGGCTATCCAAAGGGACTGTCCGGTGATGAGATTAATTTGGAGACAAGAATCCTTACCGTAGCTGATATCTATGATGCTATGACATCTGTAGACAGACCTTATAAAACGCCTATGCCGAAAGAAAAAGCCTTTTCCATTCTACGAAGCATGGCAGAGGACGGCAAACTGGAACTTCGACTTGTGAACTGGCTGGAAGAGGCATTGGATGAGAAGGAGACAAGCAAATGAGAAAAGGTGGTTCAAGGAGCTTTGCAGTATTGACAATAACTGCCATAGCTTTGATATTGGGAAATATTGAAACAACTTGCATACCTATAGTATATGCAGAAGAAATTGATGAAATCAATCAGACAGATAATCCGGCAGATACAGACGAAATGGATGATATTGCAGATGACAAAGATGACGACTCTGCTACAGATACTGACACAGAAGGCAGCAAAACTGAAACTGACACAAAAGACAATCTGACTGATGATACTAATAGCAGCGAAACTGACGATGATGACACCACTGCCGATTCTGATGCAGAAGATAATCCGGCTGATGATACTGACAACAGCGAAACTGACGATGACGACACCACTGCCGATACTGATACAGAAGACAATCCTGCTGATGATACTGATAACAGCGAAATTAGCAATGACTTAGATACAGACAGCGAAGATTTGGAAGAAACAGAATCACAATTGACAAAAAGCACGTCCGTCTCTTCTCGTGAGAACAACGAAGGCACAAATTCTGTAAATATAACACTAGATCGAAATAATATAACGAATCTAAATAGTACACTATCAAAATATACCGATGGAACACCTGTAAACGTAACACTTTCAGAAAATATAACCGGTTCGATAGCGGTAAAAGAAGGAAATATATTGACTCTTGATCTGAATGGTTATACAATCAGCTCCAATTCTACGGTTATTTCCGTAAATGGAGGAACTGTGACTATTACCGGAAATGGTAAATTGGAAAGTACCGGAAAAAATACTATTACTATTTCAAGTGGTGATCTTGTATTGGAAAGTGGAACGGTTGAAACGAATTCTTCAGTTGAAGTCCATACTATTCACATAAATTCAGGAAATCTGACTGTGAACGGTGGCACCATTAGTGCTAATGGTAATGAAGGATCAGGGGCACTAATGATACAAGGAGGAAACGCTAAAATAACCGGAGGCAGTTTGTATACAAAAATAACTAGCGGATATGGGTATGCATGTTATGCAGTCATAAGTGGAAATCTTACCATAACCGGCGGAACCTTTACTCTGGATGCCTCTTATGGAAAAAGTCTATACATAGGCACAGGTGTTACTGCTTCCGTCACCGGTGGTTCTTATAGTTCCCGTAGTGGAGGTATTGGAATCACTGTAGATTCCGATAATTCCATTGGTGCATGGTCGAAAGCTTTTTATGACAGGCTCGGAGGAGGTATTCTGTCCGATAACACCTTCTATAAAGAACGTAATTTTGTTTATACGTCTTCATCAGTCAGTGTTATGAGCGGTACATGGAATGGTCAGGAAACAAGAGAACTAACAACGGGATCTGCCTATTCCTTCACAAGCGATGGCTGGACAATCGATGGTGATAGTACTGTCTACAATAGCGGCAGTTTTTATGTTCCTGCAAATGGGCAATATACATTCAGTAATAAATAATCGGGAGTGTATAGAAAATGGAGAAAGAAGTGAAATTAACAACAAAGTATGGAATCATAGCAGCAGGTGCCATGGCAATAGTGGTTACAGCAGCAATTCTTATTATATTTTTGGGGAAATCAAAAGATGCTTATCGCTCCATACAAATATACGAGGTTAAAGGAACTGCATCAATCGAAAGAAATGGAATCGGCATGATGGAGGCAGTAGAAAACCTGTATTTGGAAAGCGGCGACCGTATTACTGTTTCCGGTGATAGCTATATACGTCTGAAGCTTGATGATGACAAATATATTCTGGTAGAAGAAAATTCCGTGCTTTCCATTATAGCAGAGGGAACGAAACAAGATTCTCTGACAACTATCCAACTGGAACAGGGCGCAGTTACCAATGAAATCAGAAATCCTCTCAGTGATAAATCAATCTATGAAGTTTCCACACCTAATTCCGTTATGGCGGTCAGAGGTACAGTATTCCGTGTAAGCATATCAAGTGATGAAAATGGAGTACTCTATACTACATTGGATACCTTTGAGGGAACAGTAGGCGTCAGAAGAATCCTCCCTGACGGCTCGATTCAGGAGGAAGATGCCTCCATATCAGGCGGAAACGAAGTTATCATATATATGGACGAAAAGATTACAGAATATCTGTCAGCGCCACAGGCAATCAATTATGAAGAACTTCCGATACA
>JAQYAI010000039.1 GCA_029227655.1 bacterium
TTTCAGCTTCAAACCATAATGAGCAACGATTCCATTGGCATCTGCCACACCCAGTTTCTTGAGTTTGGCATCCGAAGACAGATAATTACTTGCATCACTTGCATTTGATACAAATGCATGTTCAATAATAATAGCCGGAAGACCATACTTGCCGCCTTCTCTCATGCAGGCATAATTATTATCTGTTTCCTGCGCACCTCTGTTGTACAGCCCCAGTTTTACCAGTTCCGCCTGTACTTTTTCACTTAGAGCTTTTCCTTCCGGAGTTGTATTCGGTGTCTGACTGCTGTCCGGATACCATACTTCAGCCCCTTTCGCAGCACTGGAATTCGCCGAATTCAAATGTATGCTGACATAAATATCCGCTTCTTGTTGCACAGATGCTCTTACTCTTTCTTCAATATCTCTTATGGATGAGGTTCCAGGATATGGACATGCCGCTGACTCACGACACATATACACCTTTACACCTGCGTATTTTTCCAATTCTTCTTTGCAATACTGTGCGATCTTAAGTGTAGCAACTTCTTCTTTGATTCCATTTCCACTGGCTCCCGCGTGGGTAGCATCGTGTCCTGGATCAATTGCCACCACAATTTCCCCATCCGAACTGCTACGTTCAAGTGCATATGTCGCTATAGACACATTACTGTCTGCTGCGACCTCTCCCAAAGCTTCTGCTATCATTTCTTCCGCCTGTGCGTTTTCTACATCCTCAGCATCAATAACCGCAACACCCGGTATATCATCTTCATTTTCAGCATACACTTCGAATACAGCATTGATTCCAATTTCTTCAAGGTAATAATCATATTCCTGTCCATCTGCGACAATCCTTACGCAAGTAAAGAAATAACTTCCCTCTTCTCCAAAACAATTCTGATATAAGAATAAGCCGGAACCCTTATTTTCTAAGGAGAGATAACCTGCCGGTTCTCCGTTGATCTGATACCACAGTTCTGCTTTCTCAACATTTTCTGTTCCATCTCCCCACGAAACAACAATATCCTGCATCTCATTTACTACAAGTCCGCTCTGAGACACATACAAATAATTCAGTTTTGAAGTTTCATCTACTGAGGTTATTCCATCCTCTATTTCGACATCCTGTTCCTTGGTCTCAACAGTTGCTTCATCCTCTGTCTCAACGCTTATTCCGTCTTCTGCTTCTTCTCTTGTTTCTTCTTCCTGTACTTCTGTTTCATCTACTGTTTCTTCGGCGTTCAATATCATAACCGGCATCGCAGAAAAAATCATTACTCCAACTAAAGCAGCTGCCAAAATTCTTTTTATGTTCTTCATCTTCCGTCATTCCTCTATTCAAATTTTGTAAAGTAATCCTCATATTCCATATGCCCGGAACAAAGAATTTCTCCATTTTCGGTAATTTTCATCTGTTCACACTGAAACGCATCTAAAAATGTATTTACCACACAATGAATCATCATCTTTTCTCCAGTAGTTCCATAAGAACGGAGCTGTGTTCCAAACGCTTCATTCACATCCAGTTCAACGCTTTCATTCTCCTGTGAAAATACGTTGATTTCACATTCGTCGGAAATAATTTCTTTTTCTTTTAATAGATTCCATACCACTTCTTCTGTTAATTCATCACATTCTACCACTTCTGTAAGTACCTTTTCTGCCATTTCATCCGGATAATATACAGTGATTTCCACTTTCTCTGCAAGATTTTCCTCTTCTTCTATAACAGATTCCGCTTCTTTTTCCGTTTCTTCCTCTTGTTCTGTTTCTTTCTCCTGATTCACAGTTTCTTCCTGCTTATTTTCTGATTCTACAGGATTAGCCGTCACACAAGCTGTACAGCCAAGTGTCAACAACAGTAACAGTGAAATGATCTTTTTCTTCATACCCATGCCCTCCTAAAAATATGCTTTTAATACTCCCCAGCATTAATGAGCGCTTTAATTGCCTGTACCACACTTTCCTTATCTTCTTTATATGTAACTCCGAACCATTTATCTTTTGATTCCAGAACTTTTACCTGTACTTTCTGTTCTTCCAGAAGTTCTCCGATTATTGTCGGAAGCAGATATTCCTCTTTCAGCTCTGTTGCATTTAGTCCAGACAGGAATTCTGTAAATCCCTTCTCTAAAACCTCAAAGAAGTCTGGATAAAGTCCCCACATATTCATGGAAACTGGTGAATTGACATCAATTTCTCGTTCGCCATCTTCAGAGACAATTTTGGCTCCTTCGCCCGCTTTTACGATATTCTTTGTTTCCACTATCTCTTTCAGCATATGATTTTCATCCACTTTACATACGCCTCTTGTAACTCCGCCATTTTCACTGAGTGTATTCTTAAGCACGAAACCCACCATACTGATATTCAGTTTTCCCTGGATTTCTGTCTGAGGAGCCGTAAGTTCCTTATATGCTTCCACATACGCTTGTTTTCCATAATAATCATCTGCATTAATTACCAGAAATGGTTCTTTAACAACATCTTTACAACAAAGGATTGCCTGACCTGTTCCCCAGGGTTTTGTGCGTTCTTTGAATGTCCCACGAAATTCTTCAGGGATGTCTCCCAGTTCCTGATATGCATATGCTACATCAACAATTTTCTCGATACGGTTTCCAATGATTTCTTTAAAGTCCTTTTCCAGATCTTTTCTGATTACAAATACCACTTTATCAAAACCTGCTGCCATTGCATCTTTGATCGAGTAATCCATGATGATCTCACCATTCGGTCCTACCGGCTCTAACTGCTTGATTCCACCACCAAAACGACTTCCAATTCCTGCCGCCATAACGACTAACGTTGCTTTTCCCATTTTAAAACCTCTTTCACTTTCCATACTATTCATTAGTTAAGTTCCGATCTTACGCAGGCAAGTGCCTCTGCAACAACATGATGCATGTCAAAATATTTATACATCCCAAGTCTTCCACCGAAAATGACATTCTTTTCTTTTTCTGAAAGTTCTTTATATCTTGCATACAGTGTATTATTCTTTTCGTCATTCATTGGATAGTAAGGTTCATCGCCCTTCTTCCATGTTGCCGGATATTCTCTTGTGATGATTGTCTTTGGATTAGTTTCCCCGCTCTGACATCAAAATTCAAAATGCTTGTGCTCAATAATTCTTGTATATGGAATCTCGTATTCTGTATAGTTCACGACTGCATTTCCCTGATAATTTTCACAATCCAGCACTTCTGTCTCGAAACGAAGACTTCTGTATTCCAATTCTCCGTAACAATAATCATAATATTCATCAATCATTCCGGTGAATACAATCTTTTCAGCAAGTCCAGAAAGATGTTCTCTGTCTGCAAAGAAATCTGTCGAAAGACGAACCTCAATTCCTTCCAGCATTTTCTCAACAAGCTGCGTATATCCTCCTACCGGAATGCCCTGATATTTATCATTAAAGTAGTTATTGTCATATACAAAACGTACCGGAAGACGCTTGATAATGAAGGATGGCAATTCTGTTGCTCTTCTTCCCCACTGTTTTTCTGTATAACCTTTCACGAGCTTTTCATAAATATCACGTCCAACAAGGGAAATGGCCTGTTCTTCCAGATTCTTCGGTTCTGTGATTCCAGCCTCCTTGATCTGGGCTGCGATTTTATCCTTCGCTTCTTGCGGTGTCGTTACTCCCCACATTTTATTGAATGTATTCATATTAAAAGGCATGTTATAAAGTTCATCTTTATATCTTGCCACTGGTGCGTTCGTATAACGGTTAAATTCAGCAAACTGCTGAACATAATCCCATACCTCTTTATTACTTGTATGGAATATATGCGCACCATACTGATGAACCTGAATACCTTCTACTTCCTTTGTATAAATATTTCCGGCAATATGGTCTCTTTTATCAATAACAAGTACTTTTTTGCCAGCCTTATTTGCCTCATGTGCAAAAATTGCTCCAAACAATCCAGCTCCCACAATTAAATAATCATACATATTCTTTCACTTTCCTTTGTATATGCATAGTTTTTTATATTATACCTCACTTTTTCTCATTTTCCAATTACTTTTTCTATGCTTATGCGTTATCATATAGTAACAGAAAGGAGTACAACATGAAACCATCAGGCTACTATACTTCACCAACCGTTCACGGAGATGCCAGAGGCTATTTTATGGAAACATATAACCAGAGAGATATGGAAAATGAAGGACTATGTATGAACTTTGTTCAGGATAACCAGTCATGCTCTACAAAAGGTGTACTACGTGGTTTACATTTTCAAAAAGAATTTCCACAGGGAAAACTAGTACGCGTCGTAAAGGGCTCTGTTTTCGATGTTGCTGTTGACTTAAGAAATGGAAGTGAGACATTCGGCGAATGGTATGGCGTAGAACTTACGGAAGAAAACAAAAAACAGTTCTATATCCCGGAGGGATTTGCTCATGGCTTCCTTGTATTGAGCGATATTGCAGAATTCTGTTATAAATGTACTGATTTTTATCACCCGGGAGACGAAGGCGGACTGGCCTGGAATGATCCTGAAATTGGCATCCTATGGCCACGCCTTGTCGGAGAATATCACGGCACTGCTTCTTCACAGGGCTATACTTTAGAAGATGGCACTGCTCTTAATATCAGTGATAAGGATCAGCTTTGGGGCGGACTAAAAAGCGTCTCTGATATTTTTTCAAATAAATAATTTTCTAAAAAAACTCCGCGAATTTAGCGTATTTTACCTCTCTAAATTCACGGAGTTCTTTCTTAATAATCAATATCATTCAACAATAAATCATAAAATATAGAATTTCTTTTTAATTCTTGATTTACATATTCTAAACCATATTCTTCAATAATTGTCTGTTCTGTTGAGAATAAACTTGTACCCAGAGCAAGTTTATTCCCTTCTATCGTAGCCCCCAATGCTGAAACTGTGGTCGGAAACATATCCATTGTGGTAAATTTTCGATTGTGTGTTCGTTCATATGAAACTTCTAATTCATCTGGTAAATTGAGAAATGCATTATAAACCGTTCTTTGATAGTCATCCACATCCAATTCCGTACAAAAATCCGAATCCATCGTCAGATGGTCTCCACATAACACAATGGTTGTGTTTTCATAAAATTCCTGTTGCCTAATCCACTCTATAAAAGCTTGTACCTGCCTGCTCGAACAAGCCATAACATTGGCATACTGATTATCGCCAAATTCATTTTGACACAACTCACACACATATCCATCTTCAAAATGTGTATCTACTGTTAACAAGGTCAAATTGAACGGTTGTTCTGACGCACTTAACTCCAACAGCTTTTCCTGAGCATATGAAAATAATTTCTCATCTTCATATCCCCACCATACATAATAATCTTCTGGAATCTTCCCTTCTTCCTTCGCCGTCAGATAATCCCAGATCTCGCATTCACCATGTGAATCAAAATACGCTCTTCTTCCACCAAATGTAGCATCTGATCCCAATAAAAAGCACTGCTTATACCCATTTTCATGCAGAATATCCTGTATATTATATGCTGTCAATGAAAAAAAATCATTGTTTCCTAATGTTGCATTAATTTCATCACCTTCTGCTGAAACTTTTAATGGCAAACCTGAAGTCTGTGCAAAGAGTCCTGCCATCGTCCAGGTAGTCCCTGATATCGAGCTTGCGCCACCCAACAAAGCAGCATTTGAAAAACTTGTATTTTCTTTCGCCAATGCTGTTAATTCTGGAATGCAGTTTTCCTCAAATGCACCACCTTCATCACTGGACATATATGTAGTTTCCATAGATTCCAAAAAAATATAAATCAAATTACGCTTTTGCTCTGGAAATGTAATTTGCACACTTCTCGGATCGACATAATTATCTTGAATAAAAGTTGATTCTTCATTCTGTCTGAGAAGATAATCTTCTATTTCTAATTCTATATATACTCTATTTAGAGACTGTAAACCTGCGTTCACACACAAACCTGAGATTAAAAAAAGACAGAGATATGCGTTTAATTTCTTTTTTCTCATTCCAATTGCGAGCACAATCATAAATAAAAAAACCAAACATGCCATCGGTACGCAGGAATTAATCCCCTCTACAATCATATCTGTACTGGTTCCTTCCAATGGAACTTTCAAATGAAAGACAATTTCATCCATGGATAACAATCCCCATTTATCCAGGACCCAATATCCTAATTTATAAATTATCAAACCTACTGCTGACAACAATATCACAATCAAACAATATAAATAATAAACCACTTCCTTAATTTTTTGTTTCATATCTTATGTACACCTTTATATCTTATTTCCAACTTTGATATCGGTGAACAAGGGGCTGCATGTGTTCTCTCATTCACCGATGTTAATATTATACAGCAAAAAAAGAACTCTTACAAATACTCTTTTCTTTGTTTTGAGTTCTTTTTTTAGTATTATTTTATACTTTCAAACATATCTACGATTGCTCTCAGTGCCGCCCTCTCATCTCTCCCATCACAGATGATTTCAATTTCATCTCCAGCATTGGCACACACCGAAAGCACGCTAAGAACACTCTTTGCATTTCCTTCAATATTATTATGTTTGAA
>JAQYAI010000040.1 GCA_029227655.1 bacterium
CGGTATGAATCAGGTGACTTACTATGGAATGGGACCAGAAGAAAGTTATGTGGATAAACATCGGGCATCTAGTCATGGCCTTTATATGGCTGAAGTTTATGATCTGCACGAAGACTATATCAGACCACAGGAGAATGGAAGTCACTATGACTGTTCCTATGTGATGGTGGAAGGAGAAGAAGCCGGCATGATGGCAGTATCTGAAAGCACATTCTCATTCAATGCTTCTGTTTATACCCAGGAAGAGTTAACAGAGAAAAAGCATAATTATGAATTATGTCCGTCTGGAAATACAGTATTATGTCTTGATTACAAGCAAAATGGAATTGGTTCCAACAGCTGTGGACCAGATCTGAAGGAAGAATATAGATTTATTGAAAAAGAATTTCGATTTGAAATTACTCTGATTCCTTCCGGGAAGGAACAGGCGTAAAAGGAGGATATTATGCAGAAGCATTTAGATAAAAAATGGTGGCAGGACAGAGTAGTCTATCAGATTTATCCGCGTAGTTTTCAAGATAGTAATGGAGATGGAATCGGAGATATCCAAGGAATTATCCGCAGGTTGGATTATCTGGAAGAATTAGGGATTGGTGCCATCTGGCTTTCCCCAGTATGCAGATCACCACAGGATGACTGTGGGTATGATATTTCGGATTATCAGGATATTGATCCTATGTTCGGAAGTCTGGATGACATGGAATGCCTGATCCGGGAAGCAAAAAAGAGAGATATCCGCATTTTAGTAGACCTGGTTCTGAATCATTCTTCGGATGAACATCCATGGTTCGTGGAGGCAAAGAAGAGTAAAGAGAATCCATACCATGATTATTATGTTTGGAGGGATGGTGTGGCTGGTGAGGCCCCGAATGATATGAAAGCCTGTTTTGGTGGATCTGCATGGGAATGGGTGCCGGAGCTTGGTCAGTATTATTTTCATCAATTTTCGGTAAAACAGCCGGATCTCAACTGGGACAATCCAAAAGTGCGTCAGGAAATCTACGAGATGATCTATTGGTGGATGGAAAAAGGAGTCGGAGGATTCCGTATGGATGTCATCGATCAGATTGCGAAGGTTCCAGAGCTTAAGATTACCAATAATGGTCCAAGACTGCATGAATTCCTGCAGGAGATGAGCAGAGAAACATTTCAAAAAGGAGATCTTCTTACGGTAGGTGAAGCATGGGGAGCAAATACAGATTTGGCAAAGCTTTATAGCAACCCGGATGGCAGTGAATTTTCCATGGTATTTCAGTTCGAACATATTGGGCTGGACCAGCAGGAGGGAAAAGAAAAATGGGATCTCGCTCCATTTTCCTTCCTGAAATTGAAAGAAATCATGAACAAGTGGCAGAAGGAATTGTATGACTGTGGATGGAACAGTTTGTTCTGGAACAATCATGATCTTCCGAGAATTGTTTCTCGCTGGGGAAACGAAAAAGAATACAGAGAAAAATGTGCAAAAATGATGGCGACATTGCTGCATGGAATGCAGGGGACACCATATATCTATCAGGGCGAAGAGCTTGGGATGACAAATGCTGAATACGAGATTTCCGAGTATCGGGATATTGAAACATTGAATATGTACAAAGAACGAATAGCCGCCGGGTATCCGGTAGAGGAGGTCCTGCATTCGATTCATGTGAAAGGTCGTGACAATGCCAGAACACCAATGCAGTGGGATGACAGCGAACATGCGGGATTTACCACAGGAACGCCTTGGATCAAAGTCAATCCGAACTATCCTGAAATCAATGCGGCTGCTCAGGTGGGGAAAGAAGAGTCTGTATTTACATACTATAAAACATTAGTCAGACTTCGCAGGCAGTATGAGGTCTTTGTGGATGGTAAATTTGAAATGCTGTTTCCAGAACATCCAGAGGTCATGGCATATACAAGGATAAATGGAAATACAGAGATGGTTGTAATTTGTAACTTTTTTGGGAATAAGATTTCTAATCCGGTGAAGAAAGACTGGGGAGAATACCACTTGTTGCTGACAAATGATCGTGAAAATGGAGATGCAGATGTTCTGACACCATACGAAGCGAGAATCTATATCAGATGTGGGATTGATACCTGCCACTGATATATGCTCCTGGAGGATGGAAGAAAAAACAGAGAAAGGGAAGGGTTGTTTGGAGAGAAGTAATTGACATATTTTTTGAAAGAATTATAATGAATGCATACATATTTACAGATGGAATAAGGAGGAAGTAAAATGTTAGACAAAAAGGTAGTAGAATTATTAAATCAGCAGGTGAACAAGGAATTCTATTCTGCGTATTTATATCTGGACTTTTCGAACTATTATTATGACCATGGATTAGATGGATTTGGAAACTGGTATAAGATTCAGGCACAGGAAGAAAGAGATCACGCACTTCTGTTCGTACAGTATCTTCAGAATAATGGGGAACGTGTTGTGCTGGAAGCCATTGAAAAACCAGGCGTAGAACTGTCAAGTCCAAAGGCCGTTCTTGCAGAGGGATTAAAACACGAACAGTATGTGACAAGTCTGATTCATAACATTTATGCGGCAGCACAGGAAATCAAAGATTTCCGTACCATGCAGTTCTTAGACTGGTTCGTAAAAGAACAGTGTGAAGAAGAGACAAATGCAGACGGTCTGGTGAAGAAATTTGAATTATTCGGAGATGATCCAAGAAGTCTATATATGCTTGACAGTGAACTTGGAGCACGTGTTTATTCTGCTCCTTCTCTGGTACTCTAATATGAATCCGGATAAAGTGATCTGTTCCTGCTATAAAGTGACAAAAGGAGATATTATCCGCGCAGTGGAAGAGGGAGCGACTTCATTTAAAGATGTAAAAAAAGCGACCAAAGTTGGAAAAGCATGCGGGAAATGTAAAAAGAAAGCGAAAAAATTTACAAAAAAGCTTTTGCAAGAATAAGTATAAGAGTACAGGGCAAGATAAATGGCTCTGTACTTTTTTTATACAGAGAAGTCATTGTGTTCCAAAGAAGATGTGTGTATGATAAAGACAGAAACATAAAAGGAGGAAGTAACGTGACACAGACCGAAAAAATATATGATGTCATCATCATCGGAGGCGGTGTTTCCGGTGCTGCGACGGCAAGAGAATTATCCCGTTATAAAGTAAATGCCTGTGTATTGGAAAAAGAAGAAGATGTTTGCTGTGGTACCTCAAAAGCCAACAGTGGGATCGTTCATTCGGGAGTTGATGCGGCACACGGTTCGCTGATGGCAAAATTAAATGTTCTTGGAAGTGAAATGATGGAAGATCTTTCGAAAGAACTTGATTTTGCATATAGAAGAAATGGATCACTGATCGTCTGCAGAGGAGAAGAAGATCTGCCAGTTTTGCAGAAGTTATATGAAAATAGTATGAAAAATGGTGTAAAAGAGCTTCGTATTCTTACACAGGAAGAAGTACGTGCACTTGAACCAAATATTGCAGATGAAGTCATTGCAGCAGTATATGCGCCGACAGGGGGGATTGTGTGTCCGTTTGAGCTAAATATTGCACTGGCAGAAAATGCAAATGTAAATGGGGTCGTATTCAAATTTAACACAGAAGTAACCGATATCAGGAAAGAAGATGACGGTTATGAACTTTATACAAATAAAGGTGTTTACCGAACCAGATATGTGGTAAATGCTGCTGGTGTTTATGCGGATAAATTTCACAACATGGTGAGTGCAAAGAAGATTCATATTACCCCAAGGCGGGGAGAGTACTGTCTGTTAGACCAAGCAGCAGGAGAACATGTAAACTGTACCATCTTCGGATGCCCGGGAAAATTTGGAAAAGGGATTCTCGTCACACCAACCGTTCACGGTAATTTACTGATCGGACCAACAGCGTCTGATCTGGAAGACAAAGAAGCTGTTTCTACAACCGCAGAGGGTCTGGGAGAAGTAATTGCGAAATCAGGATTAAATGTAAAGAATCTTCCATACCGTCAGGTCATTACTTCTTTTGCCGGGCTTCGTGCCCATGAAGATGGTCACGAATTTATCATCGGTGAAGTAGAAGATGCAAAAGGTTTCATTGACTGTGCAGGAATCGAATCGCCTGGTCTTACAAGTGCACCGGCAATCGGTAAAATGGTGGCTGATATCTTAAAAGACAAGATGGGACTGGAAGAAAAAGAAGATTTCATTGCGACAAGGAAAGGCGTTCTGCATCCAAAAGACTTGACAAAAGAAGAAAGAAAACAGTTGATCAAAGAACATCCTGCTTACGGAACCATCATCTGCCGCTGTGAGATGATCTCAGAAGGTGAGATTATGGATGCAATCAGACGTCCAATTGGTGCCAAATCATTAGACGGTGTAAAACGTAGAACGAGAGCCGGAATGGGACGATGTCAGGCTGGATTTTGTTCGCCGAGAACGATGGAAATTCTGGCACGAGAACTTGGAAAAGAGATGTCAGAGATCACAAAATCTGGTGAGAAATCCAAGATTATCGTCGGAACAAACAAAGACAGTCTGTAGGAAACGGAGGCACATACATGAAATCATATGATATTGTAATTGTAGGAGGCGGTCCTGCGGGGCTTGCAGCGGCTGTGTCAGCGAAAGAAAATGGAATCGATAGCATTCTGGTATTAGAAAGAGATAAAGAGCTTGGAGGAATTTTAAATCAGTGTATTCATAATGGATTCGGCCTTCATACGTTCAAGGAAGAACTTACAGGCCCTGAATATGCAGGAAGATTTATTGAAAAGACAGAGGCACTTGGCATTGAATGTATGCTTCACACGATGGTCATGGATATCAGCAAGGATAAAGTTGTCACAGCTATGAACTCGGAAGAAGGTTTGTTCGAAATCCAGGCAAAAGCAATCATCCTTGCAATGGGATGCAGGGAACGTCCAAGGGGAGCTTTGAACATACCAGGCTATCGTCCGGCGGGTATTTTCACAGCTGGCACAGCACAAAGACTTGTGAATATGGAAGGATATTTACCGGGGCGTGAAGTGGTAATCCTTGGTTCTGGTGACATTGGTCTGATCATGGCAAGAAGAATGACGCTAGAAGGGGCAAAGGTGAAAGTGGTAGCGGAATTGATGCCATATTCAGGTGGTCTTAAGAGGAATATTGTACAGTGTCTGGACGACTATGGAATTCCACTTAAATTAAGTCACACAGTTGTTGATATCGACGGAAAAGACCGATTAAAAGGTGTTACCCTGGCCCAGGTCGATGACAGAGGAAAACCAGTCGGAGGAACAGAAGAGTATATTCCATGTGATACATTATTATTATCGGTCGGCCTTATTCCTGAAAATGAATTGTCGCGCGGTCTTGATCTTGAAATGGAATGCATGACGAATGGACCAGTGGTAAATGAAAGTCTTGAAACAAGCATGGAAGGTGTGTTTGCATGTGGAAATGTACTGCATGTGCATGATCTCGTAGACTTTGTTTCGAAAGAAGCTGCCATGGCAGGAAAGAGTGCAGTCCGTTATATCAAAGGCGAAACTATAAATGCCAAAGAGCACAGAATCGATCTTATTCCGGAAGAAGGCGTCCGCTATACAGTTCCAAAATATATTCGCCCGGAAAATATGGATGACGTTCTGACCGTACGCTTCCGTGTAGGTGCAGTTGTGAAGAACTGCTTTATCAGCACCTATTTTGATGACAAATGTGTAATGAAAAGAAAACGTCCGATCGTAGCTCCGGGAGAGATGGAAGAAGTGAAGATTTTGAAATCGAAATTGGCAGAATATCCGGATACGAAGAAGATTACGATTAAAATCGAGAAGGAGTAGTGATTGGGATGGATAAAAGAGAATTGGTTTGTATCAGATGCCCTTTGGGATGTATGCTTTCGGTCCAAATGGAGGGAGATAAGGTGGTAAGCGTCAGCGGCAATACTTGTCCAAGAGGAAAAGAATATGCTGAAAACGAAGTAACAAATCCCATGCGTATGGTGACTTCAACGGTAAAAGTATCTGGTGGAGACAGAGGAACTGTTTCATGTAAGACAAAGACGGATGTTCCAAAAGAAAAGATTTTTGATGTTGTCCGCGGGTTGAAAGAAGTAGTGGCAGAGGCGCCTGTGAAGATCGGTGATGTCCTGGTGGAAGATATTGCCGGGACCGGCGTAAAGGTCGTGGCAACTGCAAATGTTCTTATAAAATAGAAAGTATTTATCAGTTTATTCTCTGTTTATAAAGTTTATAATTGTTTAATTAGAATTATTAGCACTTACGCTTGACGAGTGCTAATAATAGTGTTATAACATATGTATAACAAATATAACAAACAGAACAACTTATGAATGGAGGAATATATATGTTAATGTCTAGTATTTTAGGAGAAAACTTATTTGATGAATTTTTTGAGGATTTTGCAAGACCTGCAAAAAGACCAGTGAAGTACCAGGTACCATCAGTAATGCGCACTGATGTGAAGGAAAGTAATACAGGGTATGAACTTCACATTGATCTGCCGGGTTACAAGAAAGAAGATGTAAAAGCCGAACTGAAGGACGGAAATCTTACGATCACTGCCACATCAAATGTAGAAAATGATAAGAAGGATGAAAATGGAAGATTTATCCGCAGAGAAAGATTCTACGGAAATTGCAGCAGAAGCTTCTATGTAGGAGAACATGTAGAACAGACAGATATCAAAGCAAAATTTGAAGATGGTATCCTGAAGATCTTCGTGCCAAAGAAAGAGGCAAAGCCTGTTGTAGAAGAAAAGAAATATATTACGATCGAGGGATAATTCATTCCTTGAAACAGACGGGAACAAACGGGGATGTGCTGTGAAACAGGCATTCCCGTTTCGCATATTAGAAGATAGAATAAGAATCTGTCCACTTTGTTTTCTGTAAGAAAGGGGGTAGGGACAATGGGAAAAAGAGATTATTATGATGTCCTCGGAGTTCAAAAAAATGCGGATGAAAATGAAATAAAACGTGCATACCGGAAGCTGGCGAAAAAATACCACCCTGACGCCAATGGAGATGATAAGTATGCAGAACAGAAGTTTAAAGAAATTACGGAGGCATATAATGTCTTAAGTGATTCTGAAAAAAAGAAGTTGTATGATCAGTATGGGTTTGCTGCGTTTGATGGGAGTATGGGAGCTAAGTACGAACAGGGTGGTTTTGATTTTGGAAAAGGCGGACGTTATACCGAGTATCATTATAGTAGTGATGATAGTATCTTTGACGATATATTTGGAGACTTTTTTGGAAAACATACAAGCAGAAAAGGAAGAGATGCGGAATCAAATATTACGATTTCTTTTGAAGAGGCGGCATTTGGATGCACGAAGCGGATTTCCTTTGAAGGTGGTCAGAAGAATACCGTGGAGGTGCGGATTCCAGCGGGAATCGATGAAGGACAGAGTGTCCGCCTGAAAGGAAAAGGTCATCCGGGAAGCATGGGAATGCCGGCAGGAGATCTGTATTTGAAAGTGCATATTATGGATAAGCCGGGATACGAGCGGAGAGGAATGGATGTCTATACAACAGAAAATATTCCATATACAACAGCTGTGCTGGGAGGAGAAGTCATTTTCCATACACTTTACGGTGAAGTGAAATGTAAGATTCCGGCAGGGACACAGTCAGGAAGTAAAATAAGGTTAAAACAGAAAGGAATCGTATCCATGAAAGATTCATCTGTTCATGGGGATGCTTATGTGACGATACAGATCAAAGTGCCAAGAAATGTAACACAGAGAGAAAGGGATATGCTTCGGGAACTGGAGCATATCGGACAGTAGATTCAATAAAAACGGTCTTGCTAAGTGGAAATTTTTATTGTATAATCTAAAAAGAATGTGCGACTGGCGGATGAGTGGGCTTACCCACGGGGAGCACATTTATAAGTGAGTCGACCGCCTGGGCGTTTTTACGAACGTTCCAGGCGTTTTTTGATTTATCTATTTTTTAACAAAGGAACCCCTGGACACATACTTTTTTATTTTTAGGAGGAAAAGACATGGAGTTTAAGAGTGACATTCAGATTGCGCAGGAATGCCAGATGGCGCCAATTACAGAAATTGCAGCAAAAGCAGGGATTGACGAAAAATATCTCGAACAGTACGGAAAGTATAAAGCAAAAATTGACTACAATTTATTAAAAGAAAGTGACAAGAAAGATGGTAAATTAATTCTTGTTACAGCTATTAATCCAACTCCTGCAGGAGAAGGGAAAACAACAACAAGTGTTGGTCTTGCACAGGCATTAAACCAGTTGGGAAAGAAAACTATTTGTGCATTGCGTGAACCATCTTTAGGACCATGTTTTGGAATTAAAGGTGGAGCAGCCGGAGGTGGATATGCACAGGTTGTTCCAATGGAAGATCTGAATCTTCATTTTACAGGAGATTTTCATGCAATTACATCTGCCAATAATTTATTAGCTGCAATGTTGGATAATCATATCCAGCAGGGAAATGCACTTCAGATTGATCCAAGACAGGTTGTATGGAAACGTTGCGTAGATATGAATGACCGTAATCTTCGTAATATTGTAATTGGTCTTGGAAATAAGATGGATGGTATGGTGCGAGAGGATCAT
>JAQYAI010000041.1 GCA_029227655.1 bacterium
TAAAAAGATGAAGGAAAGAATTTGACAAAAAAAGCATAAAATGTTACTATGAATAAGCTAAGCGGATATGGCGGAATTGGCAGACGCGCCAGATTTAGGTTCTGGTGGGCGACCGTGCAGGTTCAAGTCCTGTTATCCGCAGATAAAAGATCGTAATCCTTAAAAGTAAGGATGCGGTCTTTTTGTGTTATGAAAAAAAGTAAAAATTTCGATTACTATTTTGCTAAATGACAGTGACTCGGCTATAATGAAAGCATGGGGATTGCATTCTTTTAAATTATTTTTACGGAGGAGAAAAGGATATGTGGGCAGTATTTGCATTATTATCAGCAGTTTTTGCGGCGTTAACTTCAATTTTGGCGAAGGTTGGTATTGATGGAGTGAACTCCAATCTTGCGACAGCAATCAGAACAGTAGTTGTAGTAGCTATGGCATGGGGAATGGTATTTCTGACACATACACAGAATGGCATTTCTGAAATTAGCAGAAAAAGCTGGATCTTTCTGATTTTGTCTGGTCTGGCGACAGGAGCGTCATGGTTATGTTATTACAAAGCATTGCAGATGGGGCCAGCTTCTAAAGTGGTACCGATTGACAAATTAAGTGTTGTTATCACCTTGATTTTGGCATTTGTATTCTTACATGAGGAATTCACAACAAAATCTCTGATCGGATGTGTTTTGATTGGAGCAGGAACACTAGTCATGGTATTATAAAAAAATCGACGGAAAAGTAGCAAAGGCGTCAAAAAATGAGAAAATTAGTTGAATTATTATTAACTTTTATGAAAATCGGCATGTTTACCTTTGGAGGTGGATATGCCATGCTTTCAGTCATTGAAGATGAATGTGTGGAACGAAAGCAGTGGATCACGCGTGATGAGATGATGAAGATTACTGTGATTGCGGAATCTACTCCGGGACCAATTGCCATAAACTGTGCTACGTATATCGGGTATCAGAGGGCTGGCGTGCCAGGTGCAATTTTTGCTACGCTTGGAGTTGTAATTCCATCATTTGGTGTGATTTATATTATCTCCACGTTTCTGGATGATTTTCTGGAGTATGAAATTGTTGCAAAAGCATTTAAAGGAATTAAGATTGCGGTAGGCCTTATGATCTTTAATGTGGGAAGAAATATGATGCGGAAGGTATCATTCGAAATATTGTCACGTATCATATGGAGTTCGGCATTTATTTTGATGCTTCTTATTGATATCTTCTCATGGAAATTTTCTTCTATCAGTCTGATCTTAATTGCAGCAGTCATTGGTGTGAGTGCTTCTTTTGTCCACAAATTATCAGAAAAGAAAGCGAGGAATAAAAGAAAATGATCTATTTAGAGTTGTTTTTAGGGTTTCTGAAAGTTGGCTTTTTTTCTTTTGGCGCATATGCTGCAATTCCGCTCATTCGAGAAGTGGTGCTTGAGCATCAATGGTTAAGTGATGAGACTGTGACTTATATGATTGCGGTCAGTGAAAGTACACCAGGACCTATCATGGTAAATTTGGCAACCTATATTGGAAAATCGCAGGGAGGATTCTTGGGCGCAGTGGTCGCAACACTGGCAACGGTTCTTCCGGCATTTTTCATCATTTTACTGATAACAGTTGGTTTGAAATCACTGATGAAGAACAAGTATGTGCAGGCGGCACTTGGTGGAATGGAGCCGTGTATTATCGGAATTATTATGGCGACAGGGGCTTACATGATATTCAACAATTGTATATTTATTGGAAATAATATTGTTTGTGATATGAAATCTGTTTTGATGACAGGGATTTTGATTGCATGTATGTATGGATACAGACATGTGAAAAAGCAGAAAATGTCACCGATTATGCTGATGATGATTTCCGCTTGTTTAGGAATGGTTATTTTTTAGGTAATTATGGAGGAATTATAGATGGATAAGAATCAGATGATAGAGCTGCTGAAAAAGGATGTAGTTCCGGCACTTGGCTGCACGGAGCCGGTATGCGTTGCACTCTGCACTGCAAATGCGGGACTTGTAGCTGAAGGAAGAATAGAATCGATTGATGTGAAGGTAAATGCCGGGATTTATAAGAATGGAATGTCTGCCGGAATTCCAAATTGCGAGGAAGTGGGACTTCCATGGGCGGCAGCTATTGGTGCAATTTTAAAAAATCCAGAAAAAGGCCTGGAACTTTTGGCAGATTTAACACCTGCATTATTGCAACAAGCTGCAAGATTGCTTGCCGAAGATAAAGTAAATGTTTCGGTAAAAGAAGATGAAAGAAGTTTATATGTTAAATGTGTGATTAAAACTGAGCGGGAAGAAAGCACTTGTCTGATTCGGGATGCCCATACCAATGTCATCTTATTAAAGAAAAACGAAGAAATAATATTTGAAAGAGAAAAAAGTTCATCTAAAAGTGCAGATGATTCACTAATTGATAATCTTAAAGAAATGAAAATCAGTGAGATTCGAGAGCTGGTTTCGGAGGCTTCAGCAGAAGAATTGGAATTCCTTTTGGATGGTGTGAAAATGAATGAGGAACTTGCAGCTTACTCCGAAGAACATTCAGCAGGTGTTGGAATAGCAGATGTATTTCGGAATTCGCAGAATACAGGCCTGCTTGGAAATTCGTTAATGCAACGGATTTTGTTGAAAGTATCCTCAGCAGCAGAGAGCAGATTGGATGGCTGCCCATTGCCGACGATGAGCAGTTCCGGCGCAGGAACAAAAGGATTAGTTGTGATTCTTCCAGTTAGTGAGACTGCAAAGGAAATAGGAGCAACAAAAGAACAGACAGTAAAGGCAATCGCATTTGCACATCTGGTGAACCGTTATATTAATGCTTATATTGGAAAATTATCTCCAATGTGCAGCTGCGTTATGGCATCATCAACGGCTGCAGCGGCAGGAATTACATATTTACTTGGTGGAACAGATGAACAGATCGGACATGCCATCCGCAATATGTCAGGTACGGTGACAGGGATGATCTGTGATGGTGGAAAAGTTGGCTGTGCAATGAAAGTGTCTATGGGTTCCATGGCAGCACTTGTCAGTGCAATCACAGCAGTGAATGGTGCAGCCCTTCGCGTCAGCGATGGAATCTGTGCCAAAACACCGGAAGACTGTATCAAGAATATGGCAAGAATCGGAAGAAATGGAATGGCACAGACCGATATGGAGATTCTAGATATCATGCTAGAGAAGAAGAATGCATTCCGGTAAGGAGCTAAACATCATGGACATTTGGGAAAGATTATATTTAAAAGCGAAAGAACAATATCATCCGAAAGAAGTATCGCCATTCATATATGCACATCACGTGGTC
>JAQYAI010000042.1 GCA_029227655.1 bacterium
TAAACTGAAAGTTAATGTTCCATCCTCTAATTGAAATAATGGCAGACCTACACGTCCTGCTGCTTTTATTTCATCAAACATTGGCTCTTCATCACGGTATTTTAAAAATTTTCTCAAATTCATAATACTGTCAGAAAATGATAAATATTTATATTGAATACCATGTTCATCCAACTCTTTCCGAGCTGCTCCGCATCCGCTTCAGCTGTCAATCCCATAAATTAAAACTTTCATCTTCTCTATCCCCTGAACTTTTATTTTTTAATCTTCTTTTGCCCATCCATAGGAATATCTTACTGCTTTATTCCAGCCTTTGATTCGTTTCGCACGAACCTCTTCCGTAATAGATGGTTCAAAGGTCCTGTCAATGGACCAGTTCTTCACTACATCTTCTTTGCTTTCCCAGTATCCGACCGCAAGACCGGCAAGATAAGCAGCCCCCATCGCTGTTGTCTCCACACACACTGGCCGCTCTACCGGTGCATCAATAATATCCGCCTGCGTCTGCATAAGGAAATTATTTGCGCTTGCCCCTCCGTCTACTTTCAAAGCCGAGAGCACAATGCCAGAATCTGCTTTCATCGCTTCCAGAACATCATTTACCTGGTATGCGATAGATTCTAACGTAGCGCGAATCACATGAAACTTATTTACCCCTCGGGTCAGTCCTACGATTGTTCCCCTTGCGTACTGATCCCAGTGTGGTGCTCCAAGGCCGGTAAATGCAGGCACTACATAACAGCCATTAGTATCTTCTACGCGAAGCGCCATTTCTTCTGAATCTGCTGCTGAATCGATCAGCTTCATCTCATCCCTCAGCCACTGAATGGATGCTCCTCCCACAAAAATCGACCCTTCCAGCGCATAATTTACCTTTCCATCCAGTCCCCATGCGATCGTGGTCACCAGACCATTTTCCGAAAATACCGGTTTCTCTCCTGTATTCATAAGAAGAAAACATCCGGTTCCGTAAGTATTTTTTGCTTCCCCTGCATGAAAACAAGTCTGCCCGAAAAGTGCCGACTGCTGATCCCCTGCCGCTCCACCGATCTTGATCGGCGCTCCAAAAAATGACGAATCCGTCTCTCCATACACACAGCTGGACGGCTTTACTTCCGGAAGCATACATTTTGGAATCTCCAGTTCTGTTAAGATTTCATCATCCCATTCCAGCGTATTAATGTTAAATAACATTGTACGGGAAGCATTGGAATAATCGGTCACATGAACAGCGCCCTTCGTAAGCTTCCAGATCAGCCATGTCTCCACTGTACCAAAAAGGAGTTCTCCCTTCTCTGCACGTTCTCTAGCTCCCGGAACATGGTCCAGAATCCATTTTATCTTCGTTCCCGAAAAATACGCATCGATCACAAGCCCGGTTTTCTTTCGGTATACTTCCGTCAGTCCCTTCGCTTTCAGAGAATCACAGTATTCTGAAGTTCTCCGGCACTGCCACACAATTGCATGGTATACAGGTTCTCCTGTATGTTTATCCCAGACTATGGCAGTCTCTCTCTGATTGGTAATACCGATAGCTGCGATATCCCCTGCGATTGCCCCGATCTTTGTCATTGCCTCAACTGCGACTCCCAGCTGGCTTGCCCAGATTTCATCCGCATCATGCTCCACCCAGCCAGGCTTTGGAAAATACTGCGTAAATTCTCTCTGTGCAACACTGCACACTTTTCCAGATTTATCAAAAAGAATACACCGGTTACTCGTCGTTCCTGCATCTAATGCCATTACATATTTCGCCATAAAATGACCTCCCGATTTCAAAATAATACTTACCTTTAGTTTACCATGAAAGATAGCAAATAGGAATCAAAAGCTTATTTTTTGTAACAGTTCAGCCATGCGCTTCGAAAGAAATAAAACAACTGTAAGTTTACTTACAAAGTTGCTTTATTTCTTTCTGAAGCATATGGCGTTCTGCCGAAGCGAGAAGTAGCTGCCGTGCAGCGAATTCGAGCTGCATGGCTGAACTGTTACATTCTCTTTACATACAACTCATGAAGTGCTCTTGTGGCACAAATATATAAAAACTGACGATAAAATGGATGGGATGGATCTTTCCCCACAACAAATACCTGATCAAATTC
>JAQYAI010000043.1 GCA_029227655.1 bacterium
GCAACATTCTGAAGCGTTCCTGGTCTGCCTTCTTCATCCTTTAGCTTAGAATGGACAACCAGCGAAAATATCAATAATCCCCCGACAACGATGAGAATACTGACATGGGTGGTGGTCAACCATAACTCTTGTCCGAACAAGTTAAACTTAACTAGACCATGAATCTGAAAATCCGGCTGCTTCGCCGCCAGCATCCCTAAGCTAGCTCCCACTTCTTCCACCTCCTTTTTTTAGTTTTCTTTTGAAAAAAATTTGTGTTTAACCGGCTGTAAATACGCCGACACTTTTAATCCCATCACTCCAGCGAGCAATGTAAGCACATTCGCAATCCCTGATAATGAAACGACTACAAATACTACGACCACCGCCAAATATCGCTTCATATAAGCTGACTGCACATACTTCTTTGCCCCCGCTTCCCCTAAATCCAACGCTTCGATCAAAGAATCCCTCATGTTCCTCAGCATCAGAATTGCGGCAATGATCCCGACCCATAATCCAACAGTCGCTTTCAGCAAATCACCCGCCACAAAAAAACAGATGACCTGTATCAAAAGACCATATACGATCATGATCAAAGTCATATCCTTTACCACTGCATCCGGCTTTCCCATTCAAATTCTCCTCTCGCTTAATATCGTCTCTTTTTGTCATCTGGATCCTCATTGGCATGGATGGCTAATATGTAAGCATTGCGCAATCCGGCCAGCACGCCCAGGATGACCAATGGGATAAACAGCGGAAGACCGGTCTTGTCTTCCAGCCATGTTCCGAGAAAAGTGCATAATAAAACAGGGACAACAATACTTAATCCAAGCTGTGATACTAATGTTAATGTACGATAGACACTGCGCTTATAATTCATATCCTTATCCCCATTTCCTGAAATTTCTCTAAGGTATATTATACTCAAATTGTTGCGCCATGTCTAGTCATTTTAAAAACTCGTCTTGATTTTTTGTCGTATTTGCCAGTTCGTCATTCAAATTATCGGTCACAAGCTTATTATTGAGAAAAGTATCAGAATCTTCATAAAATTTTATGTTCAATTTATTAAAAAAGTATAAACTGGCGCTCCGACTTCTTGTCAAAGCGCCAGTTTTAAGCAAACTCTTCTATTTATCCCACTCTAATCTGTGAAGATGTCCTTCTGTGTTCATTCCCGCAAATCCGTTCTGTCTGAGTGCTTCATAGAGAACGATCGCAACCGAATTCCCAAGATTCAGGGACCGTATATCTCCCACCATCGGGATTCTCAGAGTATCTTCCTTGTGATGTGCCAGAATCTCTTCCGGAATTCCTGCACTTTCTTTTCCGAACATGATATAGCAGTCATCTTCAAATTTTACATCTGTGTAAAGATTTGGAGATTTTGTAGTCGCCATATATATCTTTGCCCCCGGATTCTTCTCCAGAAAATCCTGATAATCAATGTATGTAGTCACATCCAGATCATTCCAGTAATCCATACCTGCTCTCTTCAGGTTCTTCTCTGTCAGACGGAATCCCAGTGGTTCGATCAGATGAAGTCTCGTACCTGTTGCCACACAGGTTCTTCCGATATTTCCTGTATTCGCAGGTATTTCAGGCTCATAAAGTACTATATTTAACATATTTTCCTCATCCTATTTCTTTTTCTCTCTCAGACGGGTAATAAAGTTCTCCAGTCTTCCGAGCGCTTCTTTTAAATCTTCCAGTGAATAAGCATAGGAAATTCGAATGAATCCTTCTCCGCATGCTCCGAACGCTGTTCCCGGAACGACCGCAACCTTCTCTTCCTCCAGGAAGCGTGTCGCAAATTCTTCGGAAGTCATTCCAAATTCCTGAATGGAAGGGAACACATAGAAGGCACCATATGGTTCAAAACATTCCAGTCCCATACGTCTGAATTCATGCATCAGATAACGCCGTCTCTGGTTATATGATTCACGCATCTTTTGCACTTCGCCCATGCAGTTTCTAAGTCCTTCCACTGCTGCATACTGGCTGTTCGTAGGTGCACACATAATTGCATACTGATGAATCTTTGTCATCTGTTCAATGATAGCAGCTGGTCCGCATGCGTATCCAAGTCTCCATCCAGTCATGGCAAATCCTTTGGAAAATCCATTTACCAGAATCGTTCTTTCCTTCATTCCAGGGAAATTTGCAATGGAAACATGATCGCCCTTATAGCTGAGCTCTGAATAAATTTCATCTGACAGCACATACAAGTCATGTTTGATCACCAGATCTACGATCGGTGCCAGATCATCTCTCGTCATGATCGCACCTGTCGGGTTGTTTGGAAATGGCATGACCAGAATCTTTGACTTTGGTGTAATTGCCGCTTCCAGTTCTTCTGCTGTAAGCTTAAATTCATTTTCATTCTTCAGTGGAATTACGACTGGAACACCATCAGCCATCACTGCGCAAGGCAGATAAGAAACATAACTTGGCTGCGGAATCAGTACTTCATCGCCCGGATCTATCATCGCGCGGAACATCATATCGATTGCCTCACTTCCGCCGACCGTTACCAGCACTTCTTTCTTCGGATCGTAAGATACGTCCACACGATTTTTTAAATATTTTGTAATTTCAACCTTTAATTCCATGAGACCTGCATTGGATGTATAGAATGTGCGGCCTCTTTCTAATGTATAAATACCTTCTTCTCTGATTCTCCAAGGTGTATCAAAATCAGGTTCTCCAACACCGAGGGAAATCGCATCTTTCATTTCATTTACCACATCAAAGAACTTACGGATGCCGGAAGGTTCTAATTGTACGACTTTCTGTGATAATGGATTCTTCATTATGGTGTCACCAACATCCTTTCTGTTTTTTTCTGAGGTACCATGATGGTTCCATGGTCTTTGTATTTCTTCAATATAAAATAAGTAGCTGTGGACATGATCGCATCAATCGGTGCAAGTTTTTCTGAAACGAACTGTGAAACATCTTTCAGTGTCCATCCTTCCAGTGTGATCAGAAGGTCATATCCTCCTGAAATCAGATATACGGATGTCACTTCCGGGAAATTGTAGATTCTTTCTGCAATCTTATCAAATCCCTGATCTCTCTGCGGTGTCACGCGAACCTCAATCAGTGCTGTGATCATGTCTGATCCGGCTTTATCCCAGTCGATCAACGTGTGATATCCACAGATGATCTGTTCTTTTTCCATATCCTGAATTTCATTTGCAATTGTCAGTTCGTCTGTTCCCAGCATGATTGCAAGGTCACCCAGATCTGCTTTGCTGTTTTTTTCAATATAATTTAAAATAGCTCTTCTTGTCTCTTTACTAGCCATTGTTCTATCCTCCAAAATTATTTACTGATATTATCCGCATGCAATTCAGCAAAGAATCTCGCGAATTCATCCTGTGCCGGTCGATCCAGATATCGTTTTTCCCCGCCATTCATGACCACACGTTCCTTTTCTTTTGTTGTGTGACCGATGATAACGGCCGGCGTTCCGTTTTTAATTAGCGCATCTGCCAACTCTTCTCCTTTGTCAGTTACCAGAAGCACGCATCCTGTACTGGTAATCTGATAAGGATTGAGGTGAAAATATTCACACACCTCTATCGTTTCCTGCTTCACAGCCATTTTCCTCATATCAACAGAAAGTCCGATACCTGCACTTTCTGCCAATTCCCATAATGCTGCAAGAATACCACCGTCCCCGATCTGGTGCATAGCAGATACGCCAGTGGCCGCGGCAGTCTCCAAAGCAGCCACGGAAAATAATTCCTTTTTCCCCGCCTCTACTTTGTTCATGAAAGCAGGAATAAATCTTTCCTTTAATTCCTCTTCTTTTTCACGTTTTACACGAAGTGCGCCTTCCAGGCCGATCCATTTCAATAGAACGATCTCCTGTCCCGGTTTCGCTTTATGGCACTGTATCAGTTCTTTTTCCTTTGCGGCTCCAAGCGCCGTCACATGAACAATCGCCGTATGGATTGCCGGAACGCTCTCGGCATTTGCTTCTATGATCTGCAGATGCTCACTCTGCGCCGCTTCTTCCGCCAATGCAATCATCATTTTCAGTCTGGATTCATATGCATATTCCGGAAGAAGAATCTGAATGGCAAATCCTTTTACCCTGGCACCCTTTGCCGCCAGATCATTCGCAGCCTTCGCCATGGCAAAAACGCATAGATCTTTTTCATTTCCATAGAGGGACACGCCGGATGCGATTACCTGTTCGTCATCTGCCGTCCGGATTCCATAGCAGGACTCCTCCTGTGATGGTTCAAGAAGCACAGATGTTTTCTCTATATGTAATTGTTTCAAAATAGATCTGCGATAGATCGTCTGTGTTACTTTTCCCGCCTTCATCTGTCCTGGCCCTCTCTTTTTTTCTATTCTTCCGACACGTCCGTATCCTCCGACGCTGCCGCTGCACTTTCCAGTGCTTTTGCCTCGCTGATTGCTGCATTTATCTTCTCTTCATCCTGTGAAGAAAGTGCATTTTTTACAAGCTTTGATGCTTCGGCATTCGAAGATGCTGTTCCCACCTTCACCGTAAGCTGCGATGCCTGGTAACGACTATTGTTCTTTGTCTCCCTGCTGACTTCTACTCCATCTACATAGACAACTTTCCACAATTTTGCCGTCTTCCCGTTAATCTTAGCACCTTCGGTAGCTTTTTCACCCAGACTCTTTCCGGAATCCTCCACAAACTTCTTTGTGTAAGGGATCTCTTCCAGTGTCTCACTTATATACTTAACCGTGCGGTTTTCCGGCCTCGTCTCTTTTCCATAAATACGGAACCAGAGCTGCCCTGCACTATTAATATATCCTTCAATCAGAACCGGATAATCATAGCTGTTCTTGAAAATAAGATCCTTCACCCCTTCTGCGATTGCAGCGTCCCGTGACGGTTCCACATAATTCACCTGCATGGAATGTGCAGACCGGGTCACAATTTCAAGTTCAGCATACAAAACTGCATTATATAAGGTAGTGGATACCTGACAGAGACCTCCGCCGATACTCTGCACGATCTGCCCATTCTCATAGGCGCTTCCTTCCACATATCCATTCTCAATTGTATAAGGTGTAGTCGCCTTCTCCACCGAAAGTTCTTCCCCCGGCATCAGAACAATTCCGTTCAGAAGTTCGGCTGCTCTCTGAATATTCTTCAGACGTGTCCCCGAACCGGCATCCGTATAAAAGGACCCCAACTCATCCTGAATTACTTCCAGATCGGATCTCTTTATTTTTGGCTCTTCCACGCTCTGTTTCATTTCAAATTCAATTGCTTCATAAGACCATTCCTTATTGAGGAATGTATTCAATGCTTCTATGGACTCTTCTGTATTCACCATAGTACCAGAAACTTCATCCGTAATCTCAAATCCGTTCCCCGACGATTGAATCGTCGCATTCTGTGCACGGAGTTCCAGCGGCTGCACATATTCGTCGATAAATGCTGTCATCTGAGCGGCATCTATCTGGAATTTATCATTGATTACTCCTGCCTCTTTTTTCAATTTACGAATCTGCCGGAAACGCTTCCACACAGAACCTGTCTTTCCATAATCGACTGCCTTTTCTACAGCATCTTCCAGATTGCTCATAGAAAATCCTAACTGCTGAAGCGTTGTCTCTGTCGATGCCTCTCCCACTTTAATGGTAACAGCAAGGGCCCCGTATTCGGCCACTTTCTCATGCAGTGCGCTTTCAGCCTCCTTCGCACTCATGCCGGAAACATCAATTTCTCCAATATAAATGTTATGCTGAATCTTATCCTTCTCTGTCTTATTGACGTATTGGTAAAGCGCAATATATACAATGATGAAGAAAGCTACAACTGTTCCCCCGACTTTTATCATCAGCTCCCGCTGTCTTCTCTTCTTTCTGCTTATTTTTTTTGAATTTGCACGTCTTTTACGCTTGTTTGGCATTTCAAACCTTCTTTCATCATATTCCTACATAATAGCTGGAAGTACGGATGTCGCCAGCATTGCAATAATGATAACAATGATGATCACAGATGCGATTCTCTGTGTGTTCTTACGATTAAACATTTCTTTCACCTCTCGCATATTTTCCTTACATTCTATACTTTTTGCATTATTTTTGCAACCCATCTATTTTAATCTACCCTCATTGCCAAAGCCTGATGATTCAGTGGGCTGCGATTCTGGTAATCAAATAGGATCACGCTTTCTTTTTCGTCCATATTTCCCATTACATCCCACGAAAATTTTTCCAGATGTGTCATCTTGCGAAGTTTCCGTCTGTCATAAGAATCATATCCCTTCAGGTACTGATGTTCTTCTGCCTCACGGTCATAAAATTCTTTTTCAAACGCTTTATCCGTCAGTTCTTCTCCCGCAAATTGCGGCCGGTTCTTCGCATTTTCACGAAGATAAAAATCAAGGATCAAAAGCTGTCTGTACTGACCGGCATGTGCGTTGTCCTTCTCTTTTGCGAAATCAAGCAGGATTTCATACCTCGTTGTTCTGGAATGATTGATCAGATGTAATTCATGTTCTATATAATAATTGCTCATCTCTTCGTACATTGCAAATGCACTTTCAAACTGTTTTTCCAAATATGGTAACGTATAGCAGAACTGGCGGCTGTTATAATATACCTCCACCATTTCCTCGACACCTTTCAGCCTCAGGACATCTGCGTAAGAAAGCCATTTTGTGTACATCACTTCGTACGGAGGCCGGCTCTTGTAAATTAACCCATACGCTGTTTTCTGTTCTTCCATATAAGAACCTTTCAGCACTTTTAAGAATCCTAGCTGTAACTGTTCCGGCTGTAATGCATAAACATCATTGAATGATTTGCTAAAACTCTCGTAATCTTCATACGGGAGACCTGCAATCAGATCCAGATGCTGATGAATGTTCTGATAACTGTTGATTCGTTTTACGATTCTTGCCACTTCGCCAAACTTCATCGTTCTGCGGATTTCACGAATCGTATCCAGATTGGTTGACTGTACACCGATTTCCAACTGGATCAGTCCCGGACGCATGTTGCTCATGAGCTCCAGTTCTTCTTCGTTCAACAGGTCTGCCGATACTTCAAAATGAAAATTGGTGATTCCATTGTCGTGCTCCATAATATATTTCCACACTGCCATGGCATGATCGTGCTTACAGTTAAAGGTTCTGTCCACAAATTTCACCTGCGGGACTTTATGGTCGATAAAGAACTGCAATTCCTTTTTCACCAGCTCTATGTCGCGGAACCGCAGACATTTATCCACCGAAGAGAGGCAGTAGCTACACGAAAATGGACAGCCACGACTGCTTTCATAATATATGATTTTATGCTCAAACCCTTCCATATTATGATAGACAAACGGAACCCGGCTTAGATCCATGACTTTGCGCCATTCATTTTCGACAATCACACCGGACGCCTCATCTCTGTAGACAATCCCTTCTATATCCGCCAAACTGTTCTTTCCTTCCTGTCCGTAGTATTCAAGAAGCTCGCAGAAGGTTTGTTCTCCTTCTCCTTTCATAACACCACAGATTTCCGGAAGCCTTGTAAGTACGTCTGCGCCATCATAGGAAACTTCCGGACCGCCCGCCCAGATCAGGGTCTGTGGCAATACCTTGTGCACTTCTTTTACCAGTTCTTCCACATAATCCAGATTCCAGATATAACATGAAAAGCACAAAATATCCGGCCGTTTTTTATATATTTCCTGCAAAATAGCATCCACCGGCTGATTGATCGTGTATTCTGCAAGCTCGATTTCTATTTCTTCCATCAGGTCTTTCTTTATATTCTCCTTGGCATATGCCTTCAGGCTGTATACTGCAAGATTGGAATGTATATATTTTGCATTGATTGCTGTTAATAAGATTTTCATCCCGACAACCTCCTCATTTCCCTCTATCATACGATATTTTTGCAAAATATAAAACAAAAACTCTCCTGTTGGTTGACATTTTCTCAAAAAACAGTTAAAATCTTGAATTGTGCAACCGGGGTGTTAGCGGTACCCTGTACCTACAATCCGCTACAGTAGGGGTGATGCTGTGCCGAGGGCTGTTTTGGTCAAAGCTGCCCCTGGTTTGTGACGTTGATATCCGGGTCTTACGCGGCAGGAATCTGTGAACCGTGTCAGGTCGGGAACGGAGCAGCACTAAGCAGAAGCTCCTGGGTGCCGTAAGGGTGCCTGGGTTGAGTTTACAGCCAGGGTAACGTTTGGTTGAAATATGTTCGACGCACAGCGCACATAAAATGATTTTTTTACAAAATATATGGAGATGTCACACAAATGGCATCTCCTTTTTTGTCCATAAACGACTTAAGAGTCTGCTTACGCAGACTCTTAACCCTGTAATAAATATTATTAAATTATTTCTTACCATATTTATTTAAGATGGCAAGTACTGAACCTGTTAAAGCAAACAGTGCGATAACGTTTGGCAGTACCATCAACTGATTGAACAAATCTGAAAGGCCCCAAACCAGATCACTTTCCCCAACTGTTCCAAGGAAGATGAATACTAATGCAACTAAGATGAAAGGCTTCTGGGCTTTTTCACCGAACAGCCATGTAACATTTATTTTCGCAAACAAGTTCCATCCGAGGATTGTAGAGAATGCAAAGAAGAATAATGCAACTGCTACGAATCCAGCACCAAGTTTTTCACCAAATACAATACCAAACGCTGTCTGTGCAAGGTTTGTATTCTTAAGAACTCCTGTCACTTCGCCAACATAACCATTTGCCAAAGGGCCATCTCCAGCATATAAGCAAGAGATAATTACAAGTGCGTTAAGTGTAAGAACTACAAATGTATCAATAAATACACCAGCCATAGCTACAGTACCCTGAATATGAGGATTTTCAACCTGTGCAAGTGCATGTGCATGAGGTGTAGAACCCATACCAGCTTCGTTTGAGAAAAGACCACGTTTTGCACCCTGGCTGATTGCGATCTTAAGTGCTGCACCAACTCCACCACCGATGATTGCCTGTGGCTGGAAGGCATATTTGAAGATCATCATAAATGTTTCCGGTACATATTTGATACGGAAGATAAGTACGATAACTGCACCAAGCAAGAAGAAACCTGCCATGATCGGAACGATTTTCTCTGTAACAGATGCAAGACGATCCACACCACCAAGGAAAATAAATCCACAAATTACAACAAGCACAACACCAACAATCCATGATGGAATGCCAAATGCGGTATTTACCGTAGATCCGATGGAATTAGACTGTACCATACATCCGAAACATCCAAGAGCCAGGATAATTGCTAATGCAAAGAAGCTTGCAAGTCCTTTTCCAAGTCCGCCCGGGAATGCCTTTGTAATGTAGTAAACAGGACCACCCTGAATCGTACCTGTCGAATCTTTGGTACGTGTTTCCTGTGCAAGAACTGCTTCTGCATAGATGGTAGACATTCCAAGGAATGCGATGATCCACATCCAGAAGATTGCTCCCGGACCACCTGTAAGGATCGCACCGGCCGCACCAACGATATTACCAGTTCCGACCTGCGCTGCGATCGCTGTTGCTACTGCCTGGAAGGAACTCATTCCACCACCATGTGAACCACCTTTTAGTGAAAGTCCTCCAAAGATTTCTTTGAGACCTGCTCCCAAGTAACGAACCTGAACAAATTTTGTTCTGATTGAGTACCAAAGTCCAATTCCCAACAATAGGAATACAAGGACATAGTCTGAAAGATACGAGTTAATTGTGTTAACGATAGACAACATAATAACTACCCCCTTTAATGTTTATTACATTCTCACTTTATATCTGTATTGACAAAAAAACAACAAAATCGTGGCTAAGAAGCAGTTAAGATAGCTCTATATTTCTTTACCATTTCTTTGCCACAAAAATGGTATAATGTACATATAATGGAGGGATACCATGAAAAAATTTGAAAAAATATTTAAAGATACCGCTTTTACGCTTTTGGTGTTGTTCTTTTTCTTCATCATAAGCTCGTGGATTGAATCTTTGTTTCATAACTTTAACTTAATTCCGGCCATATTTACACTTGCTGTATTTCTGATATCGCTGACAACAGATGGCTTTTTCTACGGGATTGCAGCCTCACTTCTTAGTGTGATGGCGCTGAACTTTGCATTTACCTTCCCTTATTTCAAATTTAATTTCACGATACCTGAAAATCTTGCATCTGCCGTAATCATGCTGATCGTCACTATCATGTCAAGTGCCATGACAACGAAAGTAAAACAGCAGGAAAAAATCAAGGCAGAAAATGAAAAAGAAAAGATGAAAGCCAATCTTCTCCGTGCCGTTTCCCATGATCTGCGCACCCCGCTGACGACAATTTACGGATCCAGCTCCCTTATCGCCGATCAGTACCATTCCATTTCCGAGGAACAGCGCATCAAACTTGCACGCGGTATCAAAGAAGATTCCGAATGGCTGATTCAGATGATCGAGAATCTGCTATCCATTACCCGGATCGACGCTGATGACAGCGGTGTCAAAGTCCAGAAGTCACCGACAGCTCTTGAGGAACTTATTGACTCTGTCATCCTGAAATTCAAGAAAAAATACCCGGATTCACCGCTCACAGTAACGATTCCGGAGGAATTTATTACGATTCCCATGGATGCAGTGCTGATTCAGCAAGTACTGATCAATATTCTTGAAAATGCTGTGATACATGCGAAAGGTATGACGGAATTGAAACTTAATGTTTCCATCGACGGGGACAAAGCCCTGTTCGAAATTATAGATAATGGCTGTGGAATTGAAAAAGACAGGCTTGGTTCTATTTTTACTGGATATTATGAAAAGAAGAATCTTCATGTCGATGCACAGAAACACAATATGGGAATCGGATTATCCGCGTGTGCCACAATCATCAATGCACATGATGGAACCATCCATGCTGAGAATCTCAGTACCGGCGGATGCCGTTTCTATTTCATTTTAAAACTGGAGAGCGAAGAACATGAACAACAAATATAAGATTTTATTAGTAGAAGACGAATTGAATATCTGCAATTTCATCAGGACCGTTCTGGAAGCAAACAGTTATCACATCATAGATACCCAGAAAGCGGTCACTGGATTATCTTTACTTAAATCCCATTGTCCGAATCTGGTGATTCTTGATCTTGGACTGCCGGATATGGACGGAACAGATTTTATCCGGGAAGTTCGTACTTTTTCCAATGTACCGATTCTGGTGCTCTCCGCACGAAGTAATGAGAATGACAAGATTCTTGCATTAGATCTGGGCGCAAACGACTATGTAACAAAACCATTTGGCATCGGTGAACTTCTCGCCCGCGTGCGCGCGATCCTCAGAACTTCCCGCATTCAGGAACTTGACGCAGACTCCGTGCCACAGAATTTTACCATCAACGATCTGACGATCGTGTATGACACAAGGAAGATTACCGTCGCTGATCAGGAAATCAAACTGACGCAGACGGAATACAATATTGTAGAGTTACTTTCCCTTCATGCAGGAAAAGTCATGACCTACTCAGAGATCATCCATAAGATCTGGGGATACTCTGATTTTGGAAGTATCAAAAAGCTACAGGTAAATATGGCCAATATCCGCAAAAAGCTTGGTGAAAAACCAGGTGAAAATAAATACATACTCAATGAATTAGGCGTTGGATACCGCATGAATTCGGCCAATGACTAAAGGAAAAAGCCGCGAACTGATCACTCAGTCACCGCGACTTTTTTCTTTCTTTTCTCACGAAGTTCTTTAAAAAATGATTTCATCATTTCCGAACATTCTTCTTCTAAGATTCCTGTTTCCAATTCGACCTGATGATTAAACCGGTCCACCTGTAACAGATTTAAAATGGAGCCTGCACACCCGGCCTTTGGGTTCATGCATCCCACCACGACTTTCTTCACTCGTGCCTGTACAATTGCCCCGGAACACATCTGGCATGGTTCCAGAGTCACATAAAGAGTACAATCTTCCAGACGCCAGTCTCCAATCTTCTTACTTGCTTTTTTAATGGCAATAAGCTCTGCGTGAGCAAGTGGATTTTTATCCGTTGTTCTCCGGTTATATCCTCGTCCGATTACTTTTCCTTCATGAACGATCACACATCCGATCGGTACTTCTTCTATTTTCCATGCTTTCTTTGCAAGCTTTATCGCCTGTTTCATATATTTTTCGTCTTCTGTCAGTTTCTGTCTCATTTCTTATTCCCCAATTACAGTGCTCACTGTTCTGCACCAGTATCCAAATTCGTCATCCTCTTCTCTTTCCTCTGCCGGAAGTTCTATCTCACCCTCATCCGGCCGCATGAACTGGTCAAATCCGAAGGACCGGGCTACCTTCTGCTCATTCGGATGAAAGACACCCGGAACTCCAAGCCAGCACGCGCCGTCTTTTTCAAAAGATACCAGATGATGATAGTTGCGATATCCATGTAAAAGGAAGTGATTATTGGCCAGTTTCCACTCACACCGTGGAAGGCGAGCCAAATCTTCCCGTGTAATCTTATAGATCAAATCCTTTTGTTTCCTGTCAGATGGCACTTCCACGCGAACAGATTCCGCCACGTGCAGCGCTTCTTCCTGTGGTTCTTCCCGCATTTCCTCTTCCTCCGGTTCTACTGCCGGCTCTTCCTGCAGCTCCTCTTCCTCCGGTTCTTCTGCCACCTCTTCCTGTGGACCTTCTTCCATCGGTTCTTCCTTACGGATCATCTGCTCAATATTCAGTGGAATTTCCTCCCATTTGGCTGCATACCAGTTCTTCCGGTCACCTTGTCCCTTTGTCAGAATCATTCCTCCCACCCTGTCAAAGGTTTCCCGGCCGCCTACATCACAAGCATCATATTCCAGCCGATAAGAAAAGACGGGCGATGTATTTTTTAATGTTCCCATGGAAATTCCTATACACTTATCTCCTTCCGGATAAAAAAGGAACAGTTCAAACATATCATCTCCATTTACCGGAAACCCCTTGCCATAAATCTGAAGGACTGCTCTGTCTTCACTTTCTTCGCATTTTACAAAACCTACATTCTGGACACATTTTCCATTCTTGTAAGCATATAGATAACGTACAAATTTTTTCATAGTATGTCATGACTCCTTTGTCAGGTATTTTTGTCTATTCCATACTATTCTCTGACCTTCTAAAAAATTCCCGTAAGTTCCTGATACAGTCGTTTTGCATAACTGTCGGTCATTCCACAGATATAGTCAGTCACCAGCAAAAGTCTCAAATAAAGCTTCTCTTCTTCACTTTTGCCCTGACTATGATAATGATAGGCCTTCTTATAATTATCTGAAATAAAGGAGATGAATCTTTCATCAATAGCGTTCATTTTCTCGCCTTCCACATCATAATAAATGGCCGCTTTCACAAAACAATCCATCAGAAAATTCAGAATGGCTGATTCGATCACTTCCATTTTATAGATCTGATAGGAAGTGAACACTCTTCGATATGCCATGTCCCCTAAAAGATCCATCAGTTTTTCTGCCGCAGTTCCATGGAAGAGATCGTATTTATAAGTTCCTTCCATAATTTCCTTATAATTCGAAGTAAACCCCAGGGTCGCACAACTGATCAGAAAGCTCTGCATGCGGACAATCCAGTTCTTGATGGCATATTCTTCCGGATTCTCCTCTCCGCGCTCTATTGCTTTCTGGTACAAATGCTCCAGTTTTCCCAGTACTTCAAATCCATATTCCTCCCCAGAATCCGGAAGACTTTTCAGTTCTTCGCAAATGGTGTGATAAGATAAAAATCCTTTTACAAATGCATCTTCTATGTCTGCTGTTTTATAGGCAATGTCATCTGCAGCTTCCAAAATGAATGTCAGAGGATGCCTCTTCCCATCTGTCCCTGTTGCTTCCTGTATCGCCTCGAATATTCTTCGATCTGCCTGATAATACCCCATTTTTTTATCTTTGATATCACTGGATTCTTTTTTTACTTCCATCGAAGACACCGGGTATTTGATCATCGTTCCCAAAAGGGCATAGGTAAGATTCATTCCCCGTTCATCTACGAGATAATGCAGTTTTGTTACCAGACGCAGCGCCTGTGCATTCCCTTCAAAATGATAAAGATCTTCTCTCATCGCTTCCGGCAGCACCTCGGCAATCTTCTTTCCTTTAAATTCCAGCTCATTCAAATGCTGACCGAACCAGTCACGGATCGCAAGTTCGCCAAAATGTCCAAACGGTGGATTGCCAATGTCATGAATCAGACCCGCACACTGCAGAATATTGCAGATATCCTCTTTCATTTTCACTGTAAAATTATCATCTTTCCGATAAGCAAGGATGTTTTCTCCTATATTCTGTCCCAAAGACTTGGCGAAAGACGACACCTCCAGCGAATGTGTCAGGCGCGTCCGAATAAAATCGCTCTTATCCAAAGGAAATACCTGCGTCTTATCTTGAAGTCTCCGAAAAGACGCACTTCCAATGATCCTATGATAATCCTTCTCGAATTCGCTTCTTAAATCCGTTGATGTTTGTTTGTATGTTCCATCACTGGTGCTCTTTCGTTCTCTTTCTGCCGATAATAATTTCGACCATTCCATAACTTTCCCTCATTTTTCTACGTTCAAAAATAGATTGCGCTTTCGCGCAATCTATTTGGAATTAATCTAAATAAATTGGTGGTTCATAAGCTTTTCCGAGTGCTGCTTTCTTGTTTTCTTCCATTCCAATGAACGCCCACTCTGTCATATCCGTCCATTTATGTTCCTTGCGGTCATATACCTGAACATAACCGATTCTCTTTGGATGCGTACGGACACTGTTCGTCTGATATTCACGGCCTGTGTATGGATTGATTTCTCCTGCTTCTCTGTCTTCTTCTAAATCTTTTCTCTGCTTGATTGGCTGGAAGTATTTAGAGTTATTAGAGTATTTTGTATCTTCTTTCTTAGCTTTTTCTACATGTTCAACCGCTTTTTCTTCCATGACCGGTGCCGCTTCTGCGACTTCTTCCACAGATTCTTCAACTGCCTCAATTACTTCTTCCGCTGGCTCTTCTGCTGCTTCTGGAACGTTTTCAATCTTTTCTTTCTTTTTCTCTTCGCGAATTTCTTTCATTTCTTTCTTCGCTGCAAGTCTGCCAAGTTCTTTTTCTGTCGGCAGTTCTTCTTCGATCACCATAGCTTTTTCAGCTTCCAGGCTTGCTAAAATACTTAACTGAAAGGAACATCCTAAAATCTCTGCGATCATCCGCATATCCTGTTCCTGAAAATTATCTCTTCCTAATCTTTGTGTCAGATTCTGACGTGACATCTTCTTCCCTGTTCTCGCTTCAATCTGCTCTGCCAGTTCCTTGATTGTCATGCCTTTCCTGCTTAATACAATCTTAACCTGCTCCCCAAACGTTAGGTTTAACATGTGTACTTCTCCTCCTTATCATCCTTATCATTTATACAAGGATGGGTAACTTATCCATTGCTTCATAAACCCATCTTTTTCCCTGACTTTTATTTTAGCAAATGATATTTTGCACGTCAATAAGATTACCACTTCTTGTTCCTTAAAACAATAGCGGAATATTTTCCCATCATAAGAGTCAGATTTCCATCTACCACTTTATACTCATCGAATTCACGGGTATAACCGCCATCATACGAATACATCAGTCTTGCCATCATCGTTCCATCTTCCACTTCTGCTTTCCAAACCGGAATCTTCACTTCCCGAAGCTTGTCCGCATTATTCAGGACAACAATGATCTGTTCATCCTCAAGAAACCTTCCATAAGAAAGCAATGCATAGTCTGTCTTCAAAATACGAAGGGAACCCTTCTTCAAAGAAACGTAATTCTTATGAATCCGGATCATTTCCCTATAAAAACTAATCAGTTCCTTATCTTCATGTCCCCATGGATAAGTGCGTCTATTATCCGGATCTGTAAATCCACAGACTCCAGCTTCATCCGCATAATATAATGTTGGTGCGCCGACCCATGTCATCTGTACCACAATGGCTTCGCGCATAACAGCCACATTTATATTTTCTTCTGCCGCCTTTGATCCCAGTTTTCCCACGCGTCCCACCTTGTGGTTTGTTCTTGTAAGAAATCTTGAATGGTCATGATTCGACAACTGATTCATCGCAGTCTGCTGAGAAGGTGTCATCATGCGTGACATATGATGTTTCATTGCCCTCTTAAAATTATCTGCATTGCCCAGAAGGTCCACGCGGAATTCATCACTGTGCTTTTCCATTCCCGTCAGAAACCATGTGAGTGGTTCCATAAAAGCATCATAATTCATGACGGTATCCCACTGATCTCCCTTAAGCCAGGCTTTCGGATCTCCATAATGTTCTGCAAGAATCAATGCATTCGGATTGGCTTCCTTTACGACTTTCCGGAATTTTCTCCAAAAGTCATGATTCACTCCGTTGCTCTGTCCCAGATCCGCTGCCACATCAAGTCTCCATCCATCTACATTATATGGAGGTGAAACCCATTTTTTTCCAATATTAAGTACATATTCTTCCAGTTCCTTCGAACCTTCGTAGTTCAGCTTTGGCAGAGTATCGTGATTCCACCATCCCAGATAACTGTCATTATTCGGCCAGTCTTCTTCACTGTTCTTATTAAATGTAAAATAATTTCTATAAGGACTGTCGGCCGAAACATAAGCTCCCTTTTCATAGCCTTCCGCCAATTCATAGATCTGCTCTCTGTCCAGCCATTTATTGAACGAACCACAATGATTGAACACCCCATCAATAATAATCTTCATTCCGCGCTTGTGGAGTTCTTCCACCAGCCGGATAAAAAGTGCATTACTTGCTTCGAGATTCTTTTTATTTGTGGTTCTGATCCTGTATTTTTCTGCATGCCGATTGTCAAGGTCTCCCTCTTTCAGAAGTTTCCCTTCATCAACAACAATTTTTCCGACATGCGGATCAATATAGTCATAATCCTGCGTATCATATTTATGATTAGACGGCGATACAAAAAGCGGATTGCAGTAGATAACTTCTACTCCCAGATTCTGCAGATAGTCCAGCTTGTCAATGATTCCCTGCAAATCTCCTCCATAAAATTCACGCACATCCATTGGCTGTGGATATCTTCCCCATTCCTCTACGCGATGGACCTGCTGGTTAATATATACATACTCACCGGTCTCCACGTCATTTGTTTTATCTCCATTGCAAAATCGGTCCACATAAATCTGGTACATGACCGCACCTTTCGCCCATTCGGGTACCGAAAATCCCGGAACGATCTGAAAATCATAATACGTATTCGGCTCATCTTGAACTCCCCATTGATTATAATAGCAGACTTCGGCCCCGGAACGGATTTCAAAGTAGTATTTCATCGTCTTATTTTCTGCTAAAATTGCAATGGAATAATAATCAAACTTACCTTTTGTATACTCCTTCTTCAATGGATGTGTCTCTTCTCCTGTATGAAGAAGCACTGCGTCGACATCCTCTTTTGCTGTTCGGAACCAAAGTCGGATCAAATCTCCAACGGCAGGCTCTGTCGGACTCACATAGGCCTCTGTTCCATCACAAAACAGTGCATCTTTGTTCATAGTGTAGTCTGCCCCCTAATTGTAAAAACCTAATTGCTGAACCATTATTAAAATAATGCTTCAAACTCTTCACGTGGAATCTTTTCTTTCTCAAGAAGTAATTCTGCACAGCTATGCAGGATTTTCTCATTTTCCTTTAAAATACTCTTTGCTTTTGCATAACACTCATCAATGATTCGTTTTACTTCCATGTCAATCATTGTTGCGACCTGTTCTCCATATCCTCTGGATGTTTTTCCAAAATCTCTTCCAACAAAAACTTCATCACTGTCATTATCATAATTGATAAGACCAACCTGGTCAGACATACCGAACTTGGTCACCATTGCTTTCGCATAAGCTGTCGCCTGCTTGATATCCTGAGATGCGCCCGTTGTGATATCATCAAAGATCATCTCTTCCGCAACTCTTCCCCCTAAGGAAACAACAATATCCTGCAACATCTTTCCTTTGGTATTGAACATTTCATCCTTTTCCGGAAGCGGCATTGTATAACCTGCTGCCCCGACTCCGGTCGGAATGATCGATACGCTGTATACAGGTCCTACGTCAGGAAGCACATGGAACAAAATCGCGTGACCTGCTTCATGGTACGCTGTAATTTTCTTTTCTTTATCGGAAATAACACGGCTCTTCTTCTCTGAACCGATACCGATCTTAACAAACGCGTGCCGGATATCTTCCTGCTTCAAATAAGCTCTTCCTTCTTTTGCCGCATAAATTGCCGATTCGTTCAACAGGTTCTCAAGATCCGCCCCTGTAAATCCTGCTGTTGTCTGTGCAATCTGCTGCAAGTCCACATCATCTCCAAGCGGTTTTCCTTTTGCATGAACCTGTAAAATCTCATAACGCCCCTTCACATCCGGTCTTCCCACCATGACTTTACGATCAAAACGCCCTGGCCTTAAAATTGCCGGGTCGAGAATGTCCACACGGTTCGTCGCTGCCATTACAATAATTCCTTCATTTACACCAAACCCATCCATCTCTACAAGCAGCTGGTTGAGTGTCTGTTCTCTCTCATCGTGGCCGCCGCCCATACCGGTGCCTCGTCTTCTGGCAACCGCATCGATCTCATCAATGAAAATAATACATGGTGCATTTTCTTTAGCTTCCTGGAACAAATCTCTTACCCTTGAAGCTCCTACACCAACGAACATTTCCACAAAATCCGAACCTGATATTGAAAAAAATGGTACCTTTGCTTCTCCGGCCACTGCTTTTGCAAGAAGTGTCTTACCGGTTCCCGGAGGACCTTCCAGCAGCACACCCTTTGGAATTCTTGCTCCCACGCGGGTATATTTTCCTGGTTCTCTGAGGAAATCTACGATTTCCTCTAAATCTTCCTTTTCTTCGTGAAGGCCTGCCACATTCTCAAAGGTAACTTTGTTGTCAGTTTCCGTACTCATCTTCGCACGGCTCTTTCCAAAATTCATTGCTTTTGCATTCATGCCGCCGCCCTGTTTGCCCATCATTGTAAACAGAATGAATGCGGCCCCGATCATCAAAAGTGTGGGTAAGATTGCAGTGACAAATACACTTTCCTGCGGAACATCTTCCAGCTCATAATCCACTTTATAAGACTGCAAAAGCTCCTCAATTTCTTTCACATCTGATACATAGAGTTTTTCCGCTTCTTCATTCTCTAATTTAATAACAAGTGTCCCCGTTGGCACCACTTTGTTCGGTTCAATCACCACTTCCGACACTTCACCTGCTTTTAATGCAGCTTCAAAATCATAATAGCTGAAGTCATTTTTCTGACCGCCCGTCTGTCCCATGAACCAGTACATGGCTGCAAGCAAAAGCAGGCATGCGATCAGATTGATTCCGCCAATTCCTTTTGATTTATTATTCAAGGTCTGCTCCTCCCGGTAATTACAGTCTTACAATACCAATATATGGTAAATTTCTGTATTTCTGTGCATAATCCAAGCCGTATCCAACGACGAATTCATCTGGAATCTCAAATCCCACATGATCTACCTTCACATCACGGACACGTCTGTCTGGTTTGTCGAGTAATGTGCAGAGTCTCATGCTGTTTGGATGTCTCTTTGCAAGGATCTCCATAAGGTAAGAAAGCGTACGTCCCGAATCGATGATATCTTCTACGACCAATACATCTTTGCCTTCCAATGGTTCATCAAGGTCCTTTACGATCTTGACCACTCCGCTTGAAGATGTTCCATCTCCATAACTGCTCACACTCATAAAATCCATCGTTACAGGCACGGTAATATATTTTGCGAGTTCACACATAAAAAACACGCCGCCTTTTAATACGCAGATCAGGTGTACCTGTTTTCCTGCATACTCTTCGCTGATTATTCTTCCCAGCTCAGCAATTCTTGCATCTACCTCTTCTTTTGAAATTAAAACATCAATTTTTTCAGCCATGTTACTTTCCTCCGTTAACTACGATTTCAACAATCGTCTTCGTTTCTTTTGTGACTTGATAGTTCTTACTCTGTCTGTAACCTATTACCCACAGAATATCCTTATCTATTGCCAACACCGGAATATGATCCCTTTTTTCTGACGGAATCTTCTCATCAATATAAAAAGATTTTAATTTTTTTGAATGATGATCCGCATCAATTACGATCTTATCTCCCGGGCGTCTTGTTCGTACACTGACATTCCCTTTTATTATATCATAATCAAACCATTTCGTGAATGTTTTTTTCGGAACAAACACTTCCCCTTCCGGCTTTTCAAAAATCCTGCAGGAAATCGTCTTGTCCTCATATTTCCAACATGCTCCATCTTTTAAAGTAATTTCCAAAATATTTTCTGCTTCCAGAATTTTTGTTTTTCTTCCAATTACAATTCCTTCGTAACTACGTTTTGCTGTCAGCCCATATGGAAGGTCCAGCCTTCTTCCTGTCTGCTTTTGCATCAGCAGAGCAACTGCATGGATATGCGTTTCTTCCAGGTCCTTTTCTCTCCCTGCCATTTCTGCCAGAGCACATCTGATTACCATTTTCCGGATGATCTCTGGTGTTTTCCCAAACGGCTCCTCTTTAAGAACAATTGCATTTTTTTCTTTTGAAACAATGGCCTCATACGCAATCTGCTGCTGTTCTTCCAAATAGCCCTGCACTTCCCGCAGATACTCCATTGCAGCATTTACATGTTCCACAGTTTTGTCATTGATATGGTCCCTGAAATATGGAAGTACATGGTTGCGAATACGGTTTCTCATGTAAGTATCTTCCAAATTTGTGGCATCCATACAATATTTTACATTTCTTTCTTCCAAAAATGTTTCGATTTCTTTTCTTCCCACGCAAAGAAGCGGCCGTATATACTCCCCTTTTACCGGATATATACCGCCGAGCCCTTTCAGTTTACTCCCTCTTGCCAGGTTCAGAAAAAACGTTTCTGCATTATCTTCCTGATGATGTGCCAAAGCAATCTTTGTCCCGTTATAATCTTTCATCGCCTTCTGAAATGCATTTCTCCGGACTTCTCTCCCTGCTTCTTCTTCTGAAATCTTCTGTTCTTTCGCATACACAGGCACATCAACACGCACACACGAAAAGGAAATCCCCCTTGCTTCACACAGTTGCTGTACATAGCTTTCATCATGAGCGGCATCTGCACCCCGAATTCCATGATTTACATGCACCACATGAATGGAAAATTTCCGGTTCTTCCTAAGTTCATCCAATATTAAAAGTAACGCAACGGAATCGGCTCCTCCCGACACCCCCACGATCACAACATCATTTTCTGAAAGCATTTCCCATTGATCGATAAACTGTTCTACTTTCCTTAGCATCTTTTCTTCCTCTTTCGTTTTATACAAACACCTTAATTGTAGCATATGTGCCAGATTCCTGCCACAAGAACTGTCATATCATCCCCCGGCGGATCACCACCCAGTTCCAGAACCTTTTCCAGAATATAGTGTGCCATTTCTTTGGGATTTGTAATCGTACTTCCGAGAATCATAAGATCCAGAAGCTTCTGCTGTTCGCCCGCCGGAAGTGCATCCAGCACTCCATCTGTCACCATGACCACCATATCCCCGGAAGATAATTGATGGGATGACTTTTCTATTTTCTGTCCACGCATTACGCCCAGTGGAAGACTCTCCGAATAAATATGCTCCATTTTATCTTCTTTTCGGATAAATGTGGGCGCAGCCCCTGCTTTGAGGAATTCACAGTTCCCTGTGTACAAATCAAACACACTTAAGTCGAGTGTAGAAAAGCACACCTCTTCCCGCCCCATGACCATCGCTGTATTCATCATGGAAAAGGCAGTCTCTTTCGGAAATCCCGCCTGCAGCAGCTCTTCCAGCATTTCTATGACCATGGTGCTTTCTTTCAGCGCCTTCTCTCCTGATCCCATTCCATCTGAAAGAATCGCTGCTTCTTGTCCACCTGGAAGGCTCATCATGGCGAAACTGTCCCCGGAAATCTTGTCGCAATCCTTTCCAATCCTCGCAATCCCCTGCATTGTATAGAAGCGTGGGCCTTCCACATAGACCATCGTTCCATACTCCTGTCCGACCATGGTCCGCTCCCCCTGTGCAAGGCACATACGTCTTCCCGTACTTTTTGACAGTATCTGTGCCACCACTTTCGTTGGCACACAATGGCCTTTTTCTGTCTTTGCAGTGACATGAATCTCATAACGTCCTTTTGGATTTACAAAAAAGACGGAACTTAACAGTCTCACTCCCACTCTCCTTAGATGACCGCGTATCTTTTTTTCCAGAGGCGGATCTTGAAAAATGCTGGCATCCAGTTCTCGCATTGTATGCCGGATCATCTGGGCAAATTCATCCAGCTGAATTGCACAGTTCTCGCGATTCTGAATCATCTTATTCTGCCAGAGCATTTCTCTTTTTGCATTTTGAAAGGTCTCCAGCGTTTCTCTCAAAAACCTTGGTGCTAAAATGCATTCTTTTTGTAGTCTTTTTTTCATCTCCATGTTCAGGTCGATTCCATAAATTTCTACCGTACACAAAATCTCTCGAATCATTTGATGAATATGCTCTTTTTCTCCTTTCATGCACATTCCTCTGTTTTCACATGATTTGCAGACTTTGTCCACCACCAGTTCGCACATGACACTGATTTCTTCTTCTGAAAACTGCTCTTTCGGTTCCTCGATCTTCAGAAATTTCTCTCCCAGATGATGCAGTGATACTGCAAACCTTTCTGCCTGTGTCACATACGGATTCATGATCACTTTATATTCTTCTTTTACTTCTTCCATGCCGCAACTCCCCTTATTAGTGATAAAAGAAAAAAGCTCCGGGAATTCCCAAAGCTTTACTTTTGTGCTTCAAACAGAATCTCATTCTCATATGCGAGACCTAGTTTTTCTTTTGCGACCATTTCTATATATTCATCTGTTTCTACATATTCTTTTAACTCATCGATCTCTTCGGAACGTTCCTGCTCTGCTTCGATCTGAAGCCTGAGTTCTTCCTCTTTAGCCAGATATGCCTCGTTCTTTGCCTTCAAAGAAACTCCGCACCCCAGAACTACCGCACCAAGCAGCATAATCACAAGGCTGATCATCAATACACTTCTTCTGTTCTTCCGAAGGCCGTCTGACTTTCTTTTACGATTCTTCTTTACGCCTGCCATAATTATTTACACCCTTATTGTCTATTTCCCGATAGTAATAATATTTTATAATATCTGTTATTCTACCCCTTTTCCTTTTATAAATCAAGAATTTTTGCCGAATTTCCGGCGGGCAAAAACACATATTTTCTCCGCGATTTTTTGCAGAATCGCAATAATTTTCCACAGAAAAAATGCCCCAATCGCAACACCTAGTGCGTTGAACCACCGTATCTTACCATTATTTGTGTGGTAAAGTTGCACAAAAATATATACAGATACAATGCACCAGTAGCTGATATCTTCCAGATGAATCATCCAGCGTTTATGAGGAAACAGATGCCTGAGTGCTTCGAAACAGAAATAAAAGGCCAGTATGATCATTCCCGTCAGAACGGCATGCAGAAAAATCACAAATTCCCTTTCCAGTCCAAGCATATTCATTTACCCAAATAATTTATCCCAAAAATGCTGGCCCTGTCCTCTCGCTGCATGAGATTGTGAATAAGCAATACTGTCAATATTTCCTGACAGATCCACTTCTCCTTTTTCAAGGTTCAATCGGTTCACATGCATGTCCGTCCCTTTCACCATCAGCATCCCCTGATCGGTCTCCAATAAAATTTCATTCAAATCAAACGACAATACATCAAGCACTCCCGTCACCATGCTGGTCTTCCGGTTATTTACCACCAGCTTATGATTCTGTGCTTTTGGCATCTGTCTTTCTTCCAAATTCATTCCAACCTTTCTATTGCTTATACATAACTATGATATGTGAGGTTGTACTAAATTATGACTACTTTTCCATCTCGATTTCTTATAAATAACGGAACAGTTCTGTTGCTTCTTCCTTCTTCGTTGTCTCTCTTACGTCCAGCACTTCTGCTTTTACTGTCTTTGTACCGAACTGAATTTCAATAATATCACCTTTTTTTACTTTTACAGAAGCCTTTGCCACAGCTCCATTTACAAGGACACGTCCTGCGTCACAGGCTTCATTAGCCACTGTGCGGCGCTTGATCAGACGTGACACCTTCAAAAATTTATCTAATCTCATTCTTCCTCCATGAAAACAAATCAGAGAGCGCATCGCACTCTCTGGTCTATTTATTATCTATAATTCTCTATGCGTTAATAGCGTCTTTTAATGCTTTTCCTGCTTTGAATTTTGGAGCTTTGCTTGCTTCAATCTTCATTGTCTCGCCTGTCTGTGGATTTCTTCCTTCTCTTTCTGCTCTCTCACTTACTTCGAATGTTCCAAATCCTACTAACTGTACTTTTTCTCCTTTTTTGAGTTCGTCTGTTACAACGTCAACAAATGCTTTTAAAGCTTTCTCTGCGTCCTTTTTTGATAATTCAGCATTTTCTGCAACTGCTGCGATTAATTCAGTTTTGTTCATGAACAAATTCCTCCTATAATTTAAATGTGGCCTTCCAATTCTCAGCCTTATCATTTTCTATTTTGTACCGAGAGACCATATTCTCTTATGTATTGTTATATAGTTTTTCAGTTTCTTTGTCAAGCTAATTCCCTTTAAAATAATATCATAAATACAAATCAAATACACTTTCCAGAAAATATTTTTTCTCTTCTGTCTGTGAAATGACTTTTTTCAATTTTTCTGTGCTTTTTTCCGGAATCCATGCCTTATTGGAATGATAGTACATATTTGATATTTTCCAGAATTTCTCTGGATATGCAAAACGGACCGCCAGATATTCTCTTTTTTCCCGGCTCAGTGTATTTTCTTTATCGTATGCCTGAAGCATTTTCACGCCGAGCTGTGGTGCATACTGGTGCTTTTCCAGTATTTTTCTCATAAAATAATACAGATCTTCCAACTGGATTCCATAGTGGGCACGCTCGAACCCTGTAACCGCAACTCCAGCCTCACACATCAGGAGATTATGGTAATTATATTCTCCATGCATAATGGTCCCTTTTTCTTCCACTTCCTTTTTCATTTGTAAACAGGTAGAACCGGCAAGTTTTTCTTCCGCTGCCAATGCGAGACTGTACATCGTGTTATATCCTTCTAAAAATGTCCGTTCAAAACTGCCTTTCACACTGCGCTCCTTTATAAAATGACAGACTTTCCTAAGCTCCCGGTTATGCCTGAAATATTCTTCCTTTAAAGACCTCTCTTTCGGTCTCTCTTCATTTTCCTGTGGCATGACCATGATCCTGTGGAGCCTTCCTAGCGTCCGAATACCTTCCAGTATTTCACTTTCTTTATATACATCACATTCTCTTCCCTGATACCATTTCTTCAGAACATACTTCGTCTCATCCTCTGCAGTCGATACATATTCACCTTCCTTATTTGCGACCATAGCATCGACCTTCCATTCTCCGGATTCCTCTAAGCATCTGTAAAGTTCTATCAAAAAGGGCAGTCTTCGCTCCCAGATCTGTGCTTCCTTCAAAAGCATAAGTCCCTTGTCCGTCTCACATAAAACAGCTCCTCTTACTCTTCTCACATTATATACTTCTATTGGATATTGTTCCAAAACACTAACTCCATAATCTCTCATAGACTCCCCCTGCATCATTCTTACTACATTCTTTCTAATGTATGCCGGGCTGTGTCTTTTATATGAATAAATTTACAGGAAAAGGCATCGCTCCATCATCTAATTTGATGATTTTGCGACACCTTCCTTCTCACTGATTCTGTATGATCTTTTCCACTTCTTTCAGAAGAATCTCTTTCTGGTTAAGCTCTGGATCTTCGATTACAAGTTCTAAGAGCTGGTTTAAAACTTCACCGATCTGGGGACCCCTCTGCACACCGGCCTGGATCAGATCCCCGCCTTTCACCGCGAGTGTTTTTAAGGAAACGCACTGCTTCTGTCTGCAGATTTCCTGGTAAATCTCTTCGATTTCCTCCAAATTCTTAAGTTTCTCTTCCCGACGATACTCGCTCTGTGCCAATGTGTCCGCCATTCGGATCTGCATATAATATGGAAATAATTCTTCTCCGATCTTATTCATGGCACGTCTGACATTACGAAAACTTCCCGGCATCCGGTAATCATGATAATACACCAGTTTTGTTACCTTCCGAAGCGTATCATTGTCAAATTTGAGCCGGTGCATAATGTCTTTCGCGATCCTCTCACTGACCTCTGCATGCCCTTTGAAATGTGCTCTTCCATTTTCATCAATGGTCTTTTTCGCCGGTTTTCCCATATCGTGAAACAGCATGGTCAGTCGCAGGACCTTATCGGCATCACAGTTTTGCAGTGCACAAATGGTATGCTCTCCCACATTATACCTGTGATGCGGTGTTTCCTGCTGCGTCTCCATAAGAGCATCGAACTCTGGCAGAATCACTTGGGTGATTCCAAGTTCATATGCCAGCCGAATCTGTTCCGGATGTGGGGACACCAGTAGTTTGATCAGTTCTACCTGGATGCGCTCCGCACTGATCTGACGAAGATTTGGCGCAAGAAGTCGAATGGCTTCCTGCGTCTTTGCTTCAATCCCAAATCCAAGCTGGGCGGAAAAACGGACGGCGCGCATGATCCGAAGCGCATCTTCTCCAAAACGTGCTTCCGCCTGGCCGACGCACCGGATGATCCTGTTCTGCAAATCTTCCATTCCGCCAAAAAGGTCCACGATCCCAGATTCATCGTTGTACGCCATCGCATTGATCGTAAAATCCCTGCGAAGCAGATCCTCCGACAAGCTTCTGGTAAAGGTGACCTCTGATGGATGGCGACTGTCTTCGTATTTCCCATCAATTCGATAGGTGGTCACTTCAAACCCTTCTTTATCCAGAAGAACGGTTATCGTTCCATGTTCAATTCCTGTATCAAACGTTCTTGCAAACAGAGCTTTGGTCTGCTCCGGAAGAGCGGATGTTGTAATATCCCAGTCTCCCGGCACACGCCCGAGAAGTGAATCTCTCACACAACCGCCCACCGCGTAAGCTTCATATCCATGACTCTGTAAGGTCTCAATAATCTGTCTTACCTTTTCTGGCAATTGAATTTTCATTTTTAATACGCCTTACCAAAATATACTAAATGTTTTGCAGGTTTTCCACAGTAGATACATTTATCACTGATTGGATCCTCTTTACAGATGCAGCGTGTGGTCGCTCCACCTGTCTCATACTTGATTTCGCCTTCGCATACTTCGCTTCCGCACCACATTGCTTTCACGAAACCACCTTCATTTTCAAATTTATCTTTCATTTCATCCAGTGTCACTGCTGTATGGATATGTTCATCGAGGAATTTCTTCGCACGGTCATACATATCTTTCTGGATCGTCTCAAGGATTTCTCCTAATTTTGTCTCAATTTCATCAAGGGATACCACGATCTTTTCTCTTGTATCACGGCGGACAACAACAACCTGATTGTTCTCGATATCTTTTGGCCCGATTTCGATACGTGTTGGAATTCCGAGCATTTCCTGTTCGCTGAATTTCCATCCTGGACTCTTTTCCGAATCATCAATCTTCACACTGTATCCGGCTTTCTTAAGTGCAGCTACTAATTCATTTGCTTTTTCCAGAACGCCTTCTTTGTGCTGTGCAATTGGAATGACTCTTGTCTGGACCGGTGCAATTCTTGGTGGAAGCACAAGACCGCTGTCATCGCCATGTACCATGATGATTGCTCCGATAATACGTGTGGAAATTCCCCATGATGTTTCATATACGCTGTGAAGTTCGTTGTTCTTATCAAGATATTTGATATCGAATGCATCCGGGAATCCACTTCCGAAGAAATGGCTTGTTGCAGACTGGAGTGCTTTCCCGTCATGCATTAATGCTTCGATGGTATACGTATCCTGAGCCCCTGCGAATTTCTCGCTTTCTGTCTTTGGTCCTGCAACAAATGGAATTGCAAGAGATTCCTGGATGAAATCTTTGTATACATTATGCATCATGATGGTTCTCTGTTCCGCTTCTTCATATGTCGCATGGATCGTATGGCCTTCCTGCCATAAGAATTCTCTTGAACGAAGGAATGGTCTTGTTGTCTTCTCCCATCTGAGTACGGAGCACCACTGGTTCCATACCTTCGGAAGATCACGGTGTGACTGAACGGTTCTTGACCAGAGGTCACAGAATAAGGTCTCGGAGGTCGGACGGATACACATCTTCTCCTGAAGACGTTCCATACCACCACGGGTTACCCATGCTACTTCCGGTGCAAATCCTTCGATATGCTCCTTTTCTTTCTCTAACAGATTCTCTGGAATGAGCATTGGAAGGTATACATTCTCTACACCTGTTTCTTTAAATCTCTTGTCAAGATCTGCCTGAATCTTTTCCCAGATGGCATATCCATTCGGAAGATAGTTCAGACATCCTTTTACACTTGAGTAATCACAAAGCTTTGCTTCGCGCACTACATCTGTGTACCACTGAGCGAAATCTACATCACGCGCTGTGATGGATTCTACAAATTTCTTTTCTTTTGCCATAATTGTTCTCCTTTTTTCATGAATTTATTCTGACAGGGAGCCCTATACCGTATTATGCTTTTCTTTACATAAAAATCGCCGGTCATTCTCTCCCAAAAAGGGACCGAATCACCGGCGGTACCACCCTAATTAACTGCAATGCAGTTCACTTCATTCACCGTTAACGCCGGCATACGCTGCTTACGCAGTGACTCCAAGGCTGGTTCCATGCTTTCCATGCGGTCTCTTCTCACCAACAGAAACCTCTCTGTGCCACTTCCGCCATGTACTATTCCTCTTCTTCGTCAAAACGAAAAGAATACGCTGATTGCGTATTCCTTTCTATGAAATTATATTAAATTTTAAAAGTCTTTTTTCTTTTTGTCAACCCACTATCTTGTGTAAATATACACAAAATATACTGCGTAAAGAATAAGAAAGACTGCCCCTTCTCCTTTGGAAAGTGTTTTCTTGGTTCTTGCACACCAATAAGCAAAAATGCTCATCGCGATCAGAATGATCATATCGTAAATAGCCGCCACTTCCACAGAGATTGGGAAAATTGCCGTACTTGCTCCAAGAATCAGAAGAATGTTGAAAATATTCGATCCAACTGCATTTCCAAGTGCAAGATCATTTTCTCCCTTCTTAGCTGCAACGATAGAGGTAACAAGCTCCGGAAGTGAGGTTCCCATCGCTACGATTGTAAGTCCGATAAATGTCTGGCTCAGCCCGAAATGCAGGGCAATTTCTGTAGCGCTGTTTACAACGAAATCTCCACCAAACACGATGGCGATGATACCACCGATAATGTATAACGCGCTCTTCGCCGGGGAGAGCACCTCGTACTCCTCTTCTTCCAAAGCAATTCCTTCTTTCCTTGCCTTCAGAGCTCCACTCACCTGCGAACCAACAAAGTAAACAAAAAGGATCAAAAGTACGATTCCTTCTAATCTGCTGATCACATAGGTCCCATTTCCATTTAATACTCCCGAAAAATCAAAACCTACACTGAACAGTACAAGAACTGCTGTAATAAAAATGGAAAATGGAAGTTCTTTCTGTACAACCTGATCACTCGCATGCAAAGGCCGCATAAGCGCACTGCATCCAAGAACAATCAATAAATTAAAAATGTTCGATCCAAGAACATTGCTGACTGCAAGTTCATTTGCCCCTTTAAGTGCTGATGTGATACTTACCGAAGCTTCCGGCATGCTTGTTCCAAATGCCACAACGGTAAGTCCGATGATAATACTTGGTACTTTCAAAATCTTTGCCACACTGGAACTCCCTTCCACAAAGAAGTCTGCGCCTTTGATCAAAAGTACAAATCCAATAACTAATAATAGATAAGCCATTTCTTTTCCTCCTTTTTTTGAATCGCTGCGAATAAAAAAAGACATTCATTGCAAAAAACACGCACTACCTGTGTTACTGCGTGAATGTCTGCAATAAAAGTCTCGCTAATTGACAATACGAACCGGATTATGTTTAAATAATCGTGATGACGATTTCGTATCACACTGATCTATTCAATGGAAGCTACTCCCTTTTATTTTGAACATTAGTGTAACTTCCTTTGTTTTAAAAGTCAAGCCCCAAAATAAGGAGATTTTTCATGAAACAACCATCTATTTTATTCGAAGATAAAGACATCCTTGTATGCTTCAAACCTGCAGGCATGCCCGTCCAGACCAAATCTCTGGGCAGCATGGATCTGGAGCATTATCTGAAAAACCATTTGCTGCGCCAGATGCGGAAGGAAGGCATTTCCCCAAAACAGCCACCTTACCTTGCCATCATCCACAGACTGGACCAGCCGGTAAGCGGGATCCTTGTATTCGCCAAGACGCCGGATGCCGCCAAAAAGCTGAACAGTCAGATGCAAAGCGATGGATTTACCAAAGAATACGAGGCCATCACTTGTGGTCTTTTCAGGAAAACTTCCGGAACAATCATCAACTATCTTGTGAAGGACGGACGCACAAATACTTCCAGCATTTGCCAGAAGGATACACCGGGCGCAAAGCAGGCAGAACTTTCCTACCACGTTGTGAACAGCTTTCCTGAAAAAAAGCTGACACAGGTCCGTATCCGTCTGAAAACCGGACGCCATCACCAAATCCGTGTCCAGATGGCTGGAAATCAGACTCCGCTTTGGGGAGACAACAAATATAATCCAGAATTTTCAGACAAAAAAGGATATTTTCCGATTGCCCTCTGCGCAAGACATCTGGAATTTGTCCATCCGGCGACCGGCGAAAAACTTTCTTATGAAATTGCTTGCGAATGGCCACAAATATGATATACTTTTCGTGCAGCTATTTGCAAATGATAAGGGATTATAACGAAGATAGATAGAAGATATAAGGGGATTGGAACGTGGACGACAATAAATTAGAAGCGAAACTTTTGAAAATCAAAGCGCTCGCCGAGCGCGGAGAAGGTGGAGAGAGAGAATCTGCCATCAAGCTTTACAATAAACTGTTAAAAAAATACGATATTGACGAAGCATCACTTCAGAAAGACAGCTTACATAAACACTGGTTCGCCTATGAAGGCGATATTGAGGAAAATCTTCTCGTACAGATTTTCTATATGGTGACCGGTGATTCTGAATATTTCCGCAGACATAGCCGTACCCACGGTGACCAGTGCGGATGCATGTGTACGGACTTTGAACGGACAGAAATCGCATTTTATTTCGAATTTTATAAAGGTGCTCTCCAGCAAGAACTGGAGGCATTCCTTATGGCATTCAAGCTGAAAAATCATTTGTTTCCAGATGAAAGTGCCAGATGCTATGTGCCAGAGGAGGACGCACCGGCAGAAGCCGAGGTGTATACCGATATTTTGATCAAAGCCCAGAAGATGGCAGAGGATATCGACAAATCGAATCCAGTACGCATGATTGAAAGCGAAGTACCAGCGGAATAACTTCAAAGTTTTCTCTCTTTTATATAGGAAGAAATGCCCATATAACCGCCACCACGATCGTCGGCAGCATATTCGCGACTTTGACAGTTTTTCCCCAGAAGAGATTCACACCTACACAGAAGATCAGCATGGAACCAGTAAGGGAGAGGTTATGTAATGCAGCTTCTGTCATGACCGGCTCCATGAATCCTGCCAGCAGTGTGACAGATCCCTGTAGAATTGCAACTGGAATGGCCGAAAAGATGCAGCCTTTTCCCATAGCCGCGGTCATAACGACCACAATGATCAGGTCTAACACTGCTTTCGCTGCTAAGATTGAATAATCCCCGAGAAGACCATCCTGTATGGAACCAACAATCGCCATTGCCCCAATACAGATCGTGAGCGACGTGGTCACAAATCCTTCTACAAATAAATTGTCTTTTGCATTCCCCGTCTTTGCCTTCAGCCACTCTCCAAACTGTTCCATCTTTTGTTCTATATTCATCCACTCTCCCAGAAGGGTTCCAATCGTGAAACTTCCAATCATCATCATCGTTCCGCCACTTACAAGCTTTCCGTCACTAATCGTCAGAATTTTCTCCAACGCACCACTAATTCCAATAAAAATGACACACAGACCACAGACTTTCATCATAGCATCCTGATATCGTTCTGTCATAAACTTTCCAAATAAACTTCCAATCATTCCACCGGCAAGTACTCCTGCCACATTAATTATGGTTCCCATTCCTGTCATTTGTATTTCACTTCCTTAAAAAAATTCTTTTTTCATTTTAACTCTAAATATCTTTGTCGTAAACAAATATTTTTGTTGACTTAATACCACTCTAGGGGTTATTATGATATGTGCGAATAAAATCTGTTTTTATAATATATTGTCGTGGATGCACGCATATATTTACAAACGGCGCCATGGGGAGGAGATAAACATGGATGATAAGATTTTAAAATTTAATCAGAAACTCAAAGACCTTTTAGCTTACGCTAAAAAGAAAAATAATATTTTAGAGCAGCAGGAAGTCATTTCCTTCTTTTCCGATGTTGAATTTGACGCTGATAAGACAGATAGTATTTACGAATTTCTTGAAAAGAGCGGTATTGAAATTGTTTATCCAGTCACAGAACAACCGGACAGTGACCTTGATCTTGACCTTGACCTTGATGATGTGACACTGGACGACGACATCGATCTTGATAAAATAGATTTGTCTGTTCCGGAAGGCGTTGGCACTGACGATCCTGTCAGAATGTATCTGAAGGAAATTGGTAAGGTACCTCTTCTTTCAGCTGCTGAAGAGCAGGAGCTTGCGGAACGAATTGCAAGCGGTGATGAGGAAGCAAAGAAGAAGCTTGCGGAAGCAAACCTTCGCCTTGTTGTAAGTATTGCCAAGAGATACAACGGACGTGGTCTTTTATTCCTTGACTTGATCAAGGAAGGAAATATCGGTCTTCTCAAAGCCGTAGACAAATTTGACTACAACAAAGGCTTTAAGTTCAGTACATATGCAACATGGTGGATCCGTCAGGCAATCACCAGAGCAATCGCAGACCAGTCAAGAACGATCCGTATTCCGGTTCATATGGTAGAGACCATCAACAAGCTGATTCGTGTACAGCGTAATCTTCTTCAGGAACTCGGCCGGGAACCACAGCCAGATGAAATTGCTGCAGCAATGGATCTTCCTGTAGAACGTGTACGTGAAATTCTCAAAGTAGCTCAGGAACCTGTTTCTTTAGAAACACCTATCGGCGAAGAAGATGACAGTCATCTGGGTGATTTCATTCAGGATGAGAATATGCCGGTACCTGCAGATGCAGCTGCATTTACACTCCTGAAAGAAGAATTGGCTTCTGTTCTTGATACACTTACCGAAAGAGAACGCAAGGTTCTGACTCTGCGTTTTGGGTTGGAAGATGGACATGCCAGAACACTGGAAGAAGTTGGTAAAGAGTTTGATGTTACTCGTGAACGTATCCGTCAGATCGAGGCAAAAGCGCTCAGAAAGCTCAGACATCCTAGTCGCAGCAAGCGCTTGAAAGATTTTATGAATTAAATGAATGTGTAAGGGAGATGACACCAGACCGTGCATCTCCTTTTTTCTGTTCTGACTGCCTACTCCAGAGGCTTTCTTGCCGGTTCGGCATATAAAACTCTTGTTTTGATGTATTTTGTATGCTCACTTCACTGCGCTTCTCGCTGGTTCAGCATATAAACCTCCTACTTTGATATGTTTTATATGCTCACTTCACTGTGCTTCTTGCCGGTTCGGCATATAAAGCTCCTATTTTGATGTGTTTTGTATGTCCACTTCACTACGCCGCTCGCTGACTCGGCATATAAAACTCCTACTTTGATATGTTTTATATGCTCACTTCATTGTTCTGTGCTGTGATTCAGCATATAATTTCTTTATTCCTTCATATTTTAGATGCCACAAATTCATTTCACATCGAATTTCCATCATATAAAACTTGAGTTTTTAAGTATTTTAGATACCAAATTAACAAAAACTTTTTTTCAAAAAATCAGTTCTGGCTATCTACTCCATTGTTCACTTCTCCGTTTATGGAGATATGAATCTTGACTTTCAGTCAAATAATCCAAATATTTTGCTCTTTGATATTTTAATAAGACTTTACACCATTACAATATTTCCCTATAATATAGATAGAACTCTATATGGAAGGGGTGTGAAAGGATGAATGAATACATGCCAACCGAAAAAGAAATGATAAACAGCCTCATTGACAAATTCACTGATTTACAACGTATAAAAAAATCCCCTGATTTAGAAAAAGAAGTGGATTATCAGTTGAAAATCACAAAAGCAAAATTAGAATCTTTCGGCATTATTACAGAAGATTTAGAACTTCAATAACACAACAATACAAATGTAAAAAACAGCTTTTATGGTAACCAATAATCGAACAATCAAGGTGTGAGGTCTTATTAAAATGTCAAAACCTTACACCTTAAAAAATGCTCATAACTGTAACATTTTTCAAAAAATTAGTTGACATTTCCTTCTATGTCTGCTAGAATATTATCTGTTGCTGATGAAGTAAACAACTTCATAACGGGGTGTGGCTCAGCTTGGCTAGAGCGCCTGGTTTGGGACCAGGAGGTCGCAGGTTCGAATCCTGTCACCCCGACTTTGCGGGTGTAGTTCAATGGTAGAACACCAGCCTTCCAAGCTGGATACGTGGGTTCGATTCCCATCACCCGCTTTGAATTTGTAAAATTCAAAAATACGTGTTCGTAGCTCAGCTGGATAGAGCAACGGCCTTCTAAGCCGTGGGTCGGGGGTTCGAATCCCTTCGAGCACGTTTTCACATTTTATGTGAGTAAGGGGCTGAATGAAGTCCCGCAATCTCTACGGTGGGTATAGCGCAGTTGGTTAGCGCGCCAGATTGTGGCTCTGGAGGCCCAGGGTTCGAATCCCTGTATCCACCCTTGATGCGATATGTTCAGCATCTGTTTATATGATGGGCTATCGCCAAGCGGTAAGGCACAGGACTTTGACTCCTGCATTCGCTGGTTCGAATCCAGCTAGCCCAGTTCTGTGAAGCCAATCAATTTAAATATGGGGTATTAGCTCAGTTGGCAGAGCACTTGACTTTTAATCAAGTTGTCCGGGGTTCGAATCCCCGATGCCTCAGTAAGAAAAAGATAGCGGAAACCTAGGAAAATCAAGGGCTTTCGCTATTTTTATACCATTTTTCAAGTTGTAAATTTTAATGAAAAGTATATGGTTTTTAATGTCCGCATCGTGTCCGCAAAATTACATAGCCAAAACATCATTTACTACAGCGGTAACGTCCTCTTTTTCTTCCATGATATGATTGTAAACATCCAATACATTCCTTTTTAGTTTCTGTCAACTTTCTTGACATCCATTAGTATTTTTATCATACTATATCTAACTGATGTATCAAGTACGCAGAAAAATAATACTTGGTATCAAAACCGATACTGTAAAGGGGAAATCTAGATTTTATGAACGATATTGTATTGAAAAAAATTGATGAGAGTAACTTTTTAGAAGCATTTAATTTGAAACTGGGACAGGGGCAGGATGAATTTGTTTCAAATCCTGTCAGGAGTTTGGCACAGGCATATGTATATTATAATCAATGTACGCCTTTCGGGATTTATTTTAAAGATACTATGGTTGGCTATGTAATGATTATTTATGATTATGACCTTGAGGAATATGATATCTGGCATATGATGATCGATGAAAAATATCAGCATAGGGGTTATGGTCAAAAAGCCATGGAAAAGTGTCTTGAGTATATCAAAACAAAACCCTTCGGAGCATCCAATAAAGTTGTATTGACTTGTAACAGAGATAACCGGACGGCAATGGAGTTGTATCGCAAGTTTGGTTTTGCAGAAACAGGAAATGAAGATGAGGATGAAATAGAACTGGCGTTGGAACTTTAATGGACAGGGGTATGAAGATTCAGTATTACCGTATGGAAGAGAAGTTAGGAAACGAATAGCGGAACGAGAAAGGAAGAACGGAAAATGAAAAGATTAGTCGTATATCAAAGTGCCACAGGCTTTACAGAAAAATATGCCACATGGATCGCAGAGAAACTGTCCTGTGAAGCTAAGGAATTAAAAGGTGTGAAAAAGCAGGAAATAGGAAATTATGACATGATTATCTTCGGTGGATGGATTATGGGCGGAATGATTATGGGACTGGATAAAATGCAGAAAATGAATCCGAAACAGTTGGTGGTATTTGCCGTAGGTGCATCCAATGACAGCGAAGAGGTGCGGGAAAATTTAAAAACACAGAATCATTTAGAGCAAAGTCCACTTTTTTATTTAGAAGGTGGTCTTGCCTTTGAACGGATGAGTTTCTTTCCGAAAACGATATTGAAAAAGATGGGCAAGTCCATCGCAAAAAAAGAGAACAAGACACCGCAGGAACAGGAGATGGAAAAATTATTTGCAGGTTCCTTTGATAACTCTGATATTACGAAGATAGAACCGTTGGTTGCAGCAGTAGAGGCGGCAACATTATGATATATACAGAGAAATTACTGGAGACATTAATAGAAGATTCTGTGCAATATAAAGATATTGCAATTCCGTCGAAAGAAACAGACAAAAAACATCTAATCCGCAGCCTTATGAATGTTCGTATGCCAAGGGAGGCTTCTGACCAGTTGCTGGACTTGCAGAATGATTATTTGCAGGAAGAACTTTTGAAAAAAGGAATTGTAACCTTATGGGAGATTCCAACGGTAAAAGAACAATATGGCAGCCAATTTTCAAATGCAGATAAAATATCTCTTTGGCAGGGAGATATAACAAGGTTAAAGGTGGATGCCGTTGTAAATGCTGCCAATTCACAGATGTTAGGGTGTTTCGTTCCTTGTCACGGGTGTATTGATAATGCGATTCACAGTGCTGCCGGAATACAGCTTAGAACTGAATGCAATCATATTATGAATCAGAGGCGGATTCGCTACGGGGAACAATATGAGGAACCAACCGGCACAGCTACGTTGACAAAAGCTTACAATCTTCCCTGTAAATATGTCATTCATACGGTGGGACCGATTGTGTACGGTGAACTAAATGAAGAACTCCGTCAGGAGCTTCGGAATTGCTATGAAAATGTTTTGAAATGCTGTGTGGAGAATGAAATAAAATCCGTTGCTTTCTGCTGTATTTCCACAGGAGAATTTCATTTTCCGAATGACGAAGCAGCAAAAATTGCTTTGAACACCGTAACCGATTTTTTGAAAATGAATGATGGTATGGAGAGGGTTATTTTTAACGTCTTTAAAGATAGTGACAAGGAAATCTATCAAAAGATATTCGGCTTGAATTAGATGGAGACAATAGATATGATTAGAATAGCAACAGAACAGGATGCGGAAAAATTACTTGCAATCTATGGATATTATGTAGAAAATACAGCAATCACATTTGAATACGAAGTGCCTTCCGTAGAGGAATTTAGGAGGCGGATTTGCCAGACGCTCAGCAAATATCCCTATCTGGTGTCGGAACAGGACGGAGAGATTGCGGGTTATGCATATGCAGGGGCTTTTAAAGGACGGCGTGCATATGACTGGGCAGTGGAGACGACTATTTACATAGCCAAGGATGCCAGAAAAAAGGGATTGGGGAAGGAACTTTATACAGCATTGGAAAAGGCGTTGGCACTACAGAATATTATAAATCTCAATGCCTGTATCGCTTATCCCAGCGTGGAGGATGAATACCTGACAAAGAACAGCGTTCAATATCATCAGCATCTGGGGTATCGGTTTGTGGGAGAGTTTCATAAATGTGGGTACAAATTCGGCAGGTGGTATAATATGGTGTGGATGGAAAAGTGTATTTCCCATCATCCACACCAGCCATTGCCGGTTAGGAGTTTTGAGGAGATTCAAAATCAGCTTGCTTTTTTGCCATGCGACTCCAATTTATAAAGCCATAGATATCATTTACCAGAAAAGTAATAAAGCAAACGATTACCGAAAGGTATGTGATATCATGGATGGTCGCCAGAATCCATAAGAGTATCAGAACAATATCATTGCAGGCATAAGCAATGGCATAATATGGACTTCTTCGAAATGTGAGATATACCGCAAGAAAACTGGTGGTAATGGATAATGTGCTTGGAAGAATATTTGCAGTATGGAATGCTTTCAAAATAAAGTAAAAAATAAATGTGACGATAACAGTGAGAATCCACATAAAAAGAGTTTCTTTTTTACTGATATGATTTACCTGAACTTCCGATTTATTTCCGTTGTAAGGGTGTCTCAGCCATGAAATTAATGCAAATACGGCCATGGGCATTGTCATGCCAAGGTAAGTAATCATTTCTCCATAATAAGAAAATGTGAAAGAGATGATACCATAGAGCAGACTAAAAATAATCATGAGAAACTGACCCAGAGGGTTGCCCTTTGCGGCAAAAATGAGTGATGTCACACCAATGAGAGAAGCTGTTAGTGTTAAATAGTTTTCTCTGTCAAAAATACAAAAGGATACTGTGATTAAAATAACAGAGCAGCACCACAGCAAAATCTCGACTTTTGAAAAATAATTTGTGAAAGTTTCTAATTTGTTTTTATTCATAAGACCTCCTAAAAAAGCATCCGCATACACACCTTCAAAGACCTAATGGTGTGTAAACGAATGCTCCTTGCATTCCTACCCGGTGGCAGTACTTGTATTTATTTTTTTATATGGTAACATGAGAAGAGGAAAAAAGCAATTAAGAAACAGGATGATTTAAAATACATGGAGCAACACAGATGGAAGTAAGAAAAGGAACACAGCAGGATATAGAGGAAGTGGCGGCACTATATGATGAACTGAATGATTACTTGGAAAGTCATATCAACTACCCAGGATGGATGAAAGGGATATATCCAATTCGTGAAGATGCAGAGGTAGGCGTTGCAGAACAGAATCTTTTTGTAGCCACAGAAGAAGGGAAGATTGCCGGTACCGTAATCCTGAACCAGAAGCCGGAGGAGGCCTATGATTTAGCGGATTGGCAGAATGATTTGGAGTATGATGATATTTGCGTGATTCACACCCTTGCAATACATCCTGATTTTTTGCACCGGGGAATCGGGAAGGAAATCATGGAGTATGTGCTTGAATATGCTGAGCATATGAATCGAAAAGCAATACGTTTGGATGTATATGAAAACAATATGCCTGCCATTCGTTTGTATGAAAAAATGGGCTTTCACTATATAGGAACTGTTGATTTAGGATATGGAAAGTATGGACTGGATTGGTACAAGTTGTATCAGTATTTGTTGTAGAACAATGTTCATTCAGCCGTAAGGCTTGATGATATAAAATTTATTTTAAGGAGACGCTGTTTGAGAAAAAATAACACTTTGGAGATTGTGGACTAACCGGGAGGTTTGTGCCGCATAATCTCACATGAACCTCCCAAATATTGACAGTCAACAATTGAACGACATGATACGAACTGCGAATGTTCGTGAGTCTGACAGGAGGAAAAATAATGAAAAAAAATGACTATATGATTCGTTTGGAAACACCTAATGACTATCGTAAGGTGGAAAATTTAACACGTGAGGCATTCTGGAATGTTTACCGTCCGGGATGTATGGAACACTATGTACTGCATTGCTACCGTGACAGAGAGGATTTTGTGCCGGAATTGGATTTTGTAATGGAAAAGGATGGCGAAATTATTGGGCATGTGATGTATGTACGTGCCAAAATTCAGGCCGATGATGGCAGAGAAATTCCGATTATGACCTTCGGACCTATCAGCATTGCACCGGAGTATAAACGAAAAGGTTATGGAAAAGCCTTGTTGGATTATTCTATGGAAAAAGCTAAAAAAATGGGTGTAGGTGCACTCTGCATGGAAGGCAACATTGATTTCTATGGAAAGTCCGGCTTTGTAGTTGCCAGTACAAAAGGAATACACTACTATGCAGAACCAAGAGAAGAGGAAGTCCCGTATTTTCTGCTCAAGGAACTGAGGGAAGGTTTCTTAGACGGTATTACAGGAGTCTATCATACGCCGGAGGGTTATTTTGTAGATGAGAAAGCTGTGGAGAAGTTTGACGCTGATTTCCCATCAAAGGAAAAATTAAAGCTGCCGGGACAGCTAGTGTAAACACAAACGAATAAAAGGAGTAGCCGGTGGGGAACAAGTTTCCTCACCGGCTAAAACAATAAAAACATATAAAACAGTTTGAGAACTGTTCCTTTCAGAAAATTCATGCTTTTCCAATGAACGGGAAACAGCAGAAAAATTGATACTAGAATATGGGAAACACGAAAAAGATCCCCGGTATCAAGCAGTAATGAATCTGATTGTAGAAGCAAATCAGGAAGTATTCAGCAAGGAGGATGAAAAAATGTGTGAGGCATTACGAAAAATAATGAGTGATGAGTTAGAGGAAAGGGAAAATATAGGAAGAACTGAAGGGAGGATAGAAGGAAGAGCCGAAGGAATTATTGAAACAGGTATAGAAATAGGACTTTCCGAAGAGGATATTTTAGGGAAATTACAGAAGAAACTGGATGTTTCATTGCAAAAAGCACAGGAATATTTGCATATGTTTGGAAAACAGACGGTATAAAAGGACAGGAGATAAAACGGTCTATGCTAAAAATAGTAACATTGGTTGAGAATACAACGTTGTCATCGGAATATCGTTGCAAACATGGATTGTGTCTATACATAGAGACCGAAAAACATAAAATACTGTTTGATGTAGGACAGGATGATTTGTTCATTGAAAATGCAAAAAAGATGCAAATAGATATTTCGGAAATTGATACGGTAATTATATCCCATGGACATAAAGACCATGGTGGAGCTTTAAAAGCCTTTATGTCTTTGAACTCTGAAGCAAAGATATATATAAGAAAAGCAGCGTTTGAACCACATTACATCAAGGTGTTGGGACTTCCGTTTGATGTGGGATTGGATGAGGAATTGCTCAATAATGAACAGATAGTAGTTACCACTGATGAAATGAGGATAGATGAAGAGTTGTTCCTTTTTTCAAATGTAACATCCGATACTTATTTTTCAAAATCAAACAAGGCATTGTATACGAAAAAGCAAAGACGGATGGTGCCAGATGATTTTTGCCATGAGCAGAATTTGATTATTACAGCAAACGGGAAAAGGGTGTTATTTTCAGGCTGTTCACATACGGGAATTGTGAATATACAGAATCAGGCGGAAAAATTGATTTTAAGTGAGATTTCGACTGTGGTCGGAGGATTTCATTTATATAATCCCCCAACAAAAAAATATGAGAGTGATGAAATGATTGCTAATATAACGAATGCTTTAGAAAAAAAGAAGAGTGATTATTATACTTGCCATTGTACCGGAATAAAAGCATATAAAAAGATGAAATATAAGCTGGGGGAGAGATTACATTATTTGTCAACTGGTACGGAAATATTATTGTAAGATATTGCTTTTCCGGGAAGGGAATTGATGAAGGAGATAAAAGAAATAAATTAGATTTTTTAGGAGTACATCTGCCCTATAAAGGAGCAGAAAAGGAAAGTAGAGGAAAATCATGAAACTGAAAAATGTGTTGATTGTAGTGGAGGATATTGAGAAATCCAAAGCTTTCTATAAAGAATTATTTGGACTGGACGTGGTGGTGGATTTTGACGGGAACGTGATACTGACTGAGGGGCTGGTGCTTCAGGATAAGAAAATCTGGGAAAAATTCATCGAAAGAGAAGTAATTCCCAAGGGGAATGATGCGGAGCTGTATTTTGAGGAAACAGACTTGGAAGGATTTTCACAAAAGCTGGAGAACAGTTCCTTTGACATCGAATATGTCAATCGGATGATAGAACATGACTGGGATCAAAGGGTCATCCGCATTTATGATCCGGACAAGCATATGATTGAAATTGGTGAACCTATGGAGAAATGGCAGAAGAAATAAGATTAGAAAAGGTACAAAGGAGATTTTTAGGAAAATGAAAGTAATACGCGGAGTTTTTTTAGCGTTGGTGGCAGGTATCTGTTGGGGGATGTCCGGCACGGTGGGACAGTATCTATTTACAGAAAAAAATGTGGATGCAGGATGGCTGACAGTAGTAAGGATGTTGATATCCGGGGTAGTTCTGCTGTTGCTGGCATTGTGGAGCCAGCCTCAGAATGTCAAAAGAATCTGGAATGAAAAGCAGGCAGTTGCGAGACTTCTGCTTTTTTCTCTGCTGGGACTAATGGCAGTTCAATTTGGTTATATGCAGGCAATCCGCTATTCCAATGCGGGAACAGCCACAGCCATACAATATCTGGGAGAGGCATTTATTTTAATTTTTACCTGTGTTTCCATGAAAAGATATCCAAAATCCTTTGAGGTGGTGGGACTTGTACTGGCATTGACAGGAATTTATCTGCTGGCAACCCATGGGGATGTGGGAAACATGGTGCTGTCCACCCAGGGACTTGTGTGGGGACTGGTGGCAGCAGTGGCACTGATGACCTATACATTGCTTCCGGGAAAATTGATTCGGGAATATGGAAATCAAACAGTAACCGGATATGCCATGCTCATTGGAGGTATGGTGCTGATGGTGGCTTTGCAGAGCTGGAATCGGGATGTGTCTGTGGACAAAGAAGTATTTTTGGCAATGTTGGTTATTGTGGTAATCGGAACCATTTTGGCATTTACGGCATATTTCCAGAGCATTGCAGATATAGGCGGGGTAAAAGCCGGGTTACTTGCTTCGGTGGAAACCATTGCGGCACCGTTGTTTGCATCTCTTTGGTTAAAAACAAAATTTGAACTGGTGGATTACATAGGCTTTGTATGTATTTTGGCTATGGTAATTCTGTTGGCAGTGCCGGCTTTGCGGGAAGAGGCGGCAAAAGGTCAGGGAGGTTGTGAAGGATGAAAAAAAGCAGGACAGCAGCAGGCTTTGCTATTCTGGCGGCAGCTCTTTATGCGGTAAATGTTCCGCTGTCAAAAATTCTCATACAATATGTGGAACCCACCATGATGGCGGCGTTTCTCTATTTGGGAGCAGGCGTGGGTCTGTCAATATGCCGTGGCGTGGAAATGCTGCTGGGAAAAGACTATAAGCGGGAACCTTTGACGAAAAAAGAATTCCCCTATGTGGCAGCCATGGTATTGCTGGATATAGCGGCACCAATTTTACTGATGTTTGGAATTTCAATGACCACATCGGCAAATGTGTCCCTTCTGAATAATTTTGAAATTGTGGCAACTTCACTGATTGCCCTGCTGATATTCCATGAGGTTTTGTCGAAAAGACTGTGGGTTGCAATCGGATTGGTGACTTTGGCCAGTGTGATACTGGGATTTGAGGGAACAGAGAGCCTTGCCTTTCACAGGGGTTCTCTGTTTGTGTTAGGTGCCTGTATCTGCTGGGGATTTGAAAATAACTGTACCAGAATGCTCAGTAGTAAAAGCTCTGTGGAGATTGTGGTCATAAAAGGATGCTTTTCCGGTTTGGGAAGCCTGATAGTAGCGAAGCTGTTGGGAGAAGCTATCCCGGAAATCCGCTGGATACTTCCGGTGTTGTTGCTGGGCTTCGTAGCCTATGGTTTGAGTATCCATTTTTACATTTTGGCACAAAAGGAGCTGGGAGCGGCAAAAACCAGTGCCTATTATTCCATAGCACCTTTTTTGGGAGTGGCGTTCAGTGTGTTGCTGTTGGGGGAACATCCTCAGATGCGTTTTTATGTAGCACTGGCAATTATGGCAGTCAGTACATGGTTAATGGTAAAGGATACCATAGCATTACAGCACACCCATGAGCATCAGCATATCCATACCCATGAGCATCGTCATGGAAATATGGTACACAGCCATGAACATAGTCATGAGCATACCCATATGCATGTTCATGGTGAGGATTCCCAACAACATCTGCATGGTCATGAGGAGTTAGGTAACCATAATCATGCCCATTTTTCATAAAAGCAACCAATAGTTGCGGCAAAGTTGGTAGAAAAAAAGAGGTATGTTTGCAATACTCTTTTTGGAGGTGGACAGATGAGTCTTGCAGAAAATATAAAGAGATACAGAACGGATAGAAAAATGTCTCAAGAGGATTTGGCAGAAGCTTTAAATATCAGTCGGCAATCTGTTTCCAAATGGGAGACCGGAAAGGCAAAACCTGATACGGGAAATCTGATACAGATGGCACAGCTTTTTGGAGTGTCTTTGGGAGAGCTGACGGAGACCCAAGAAGAGGATTTTCAAAGACCAAGGAAAAAATCCAGAAAACGGGTTGTCATAGGAATTTTGATAGGTATCTTACTGATAATATTGTTTGCGGCAGCGTTGGTTGTACATCGGTATCCCCAGGTTCTGGACAGAATCCGGCAGGAATACCATATGGGACAGAATAAGAAAACGGTAAAGCTCAAGCATGACAATATTTATGAGGATGGTATTGACGGTCTGTTGGAGGATTTAGGAAAAGTAATTGATTTTCCCCAGCATATGATGCTAAAAAACAGTTTCAATCTGCATTTTGCACCGGACGGAACCATTTCGTCCATAGATACCATGTGGTACGGTTATGATGAACGCTATACCTATGTGGACAGTTATCTTATCAGCTATGACAGAAGTAAATCGGTCTATATCAGTGTTTGGTTTGGGGGCGGAACCGGAGATGTCTATGATGTGGAGAAGGATGTAAATGTTCTCTTTGAGGCATTGCGGGTGATTCCGGTGGAGGACGCAGTCAAAGACTGGGAAGAACCGGAATACGGAATCCTTTATAAGGGAGTCCGGGACTGGGGATATAA
>JAQYAI010000044.1 GCA_029227655.1 bacterium
GGCAGAACAGTTGGAGTATACCGTGAAAGTGCAGAAGAAACGAAAAAAGAAATTGAAAATAGGAGTGCTGTATTCGTATTCGCCTACAGAAGAATTGGAAGACCCTTATTATTTGTGTATCAGGCTTGCGATTGAGAATGAGCTGGAAGAGAAAGGTTATAAAAAAATGCCTGTAACTTTTGCGGATACTGCCGAGTCTCTTGCTGGAGTCGATGGAATTATCTGTTCCGGAACTTTCAGCAAGACTATGGTAGAGAAAATCGGTTCATGGGATAAGCCGACAGTATTTATTGATTCCAATCCAGATATCAGCCGTTTTGATGCAATCAAGATTGATTATAACCAAGCAGTGAAATCTATTATGGATTGCTTTCTTGCACATGGTCATACAAAAATCGGATTTGTGGGATGTCTGGAAACGGATCCGGACGGAAGAGAACTGAAAGATGAACGTATGATTGCCGTGAAAGAGTATTTGACAGAGAAAGGGCTTTATCGTCCGGAATATATTAAAACGGGACATTTTCATGCAAAGTACGGTTATAAACTTTTGAAGGAATTGTATGAAGAAGATCATCTTCCTACCGCATTATTTGTAGCAAATGACTCCATGGCTGTCGGTTGTTATAAGGCAGCATATGAGTTGGGAATTAAAATTCCAGAAGATATCAGTATTATTGGATTTAATGATATTCCAACCGCAAAATATATGATACCACCCCTTACAACAGTCAGATTATACATGGAATTCATGGGAGAGTATTCCGTGCATATGCTGGAAGAAAGAATTCTCGGGGAACGGGAATTGTGTGTAAAGGTAACAGTACCTACGAAACTGTACTTGCGGGATAGTGTAAAAGATATAAGATAGAGGTGCGATAAACATGGATAAACAGTTTTTAAATGGTCTTTTAAGCAGGATCTCTGTTTCGGGATGCGAAGAACCGGGACAGGAATTTTTAAAGGAATATATGAATGCATATGCAGATGAGATTCGAACAGATGAAATGGGAGATATAATCTGTGTTGCAAATCCTGAAAGTCCTATTAGAATTATGCTGTCAGCGCATGCAGATGAGATTGGGCTTCTTGTTACAAGAATCACCGACGAAGGAAGAATTCAGGCGATTGAACGTGGAGGAATCATTCAAGGTACATACCCTGGACAGAAAGTACAGATTCAGACGAAAAATGGAATTGTATATGGAGCTGTGGAAGGATATCGTGATCTGTATAAAAAAGAAAATCTGAAGGCGGCTGACTTTTTGATTGATATTGGAGCATTATCAAAAGAAAATGCAGAACAGTATGTGGCGCTTGGTGATACTGTCGTCTTGGATTCGGGAATGCGTGAGCTTGTGAATGGAAGAATTACTTCTCGTGCATTGGATGATAAAATTGGTGTATTTATCATTATGGAGGCGCTGAAACGGGCTAAAGAAAAAGGATGCAAAACAGGAGTTTATGCCGCAGCTACAGTAGGTGAGGAAACAACGAAAAATGGTGCTTATTGGTCGAGTGCAAGAATACAACCTACACTTGCAATTGTTGTAGATGTTACATATTGTACAGATTACAGCGGTCTTTCAAATCCGGCAGAAGCAGGAGATGTTCTTCTCGGAGGAGGACCGGTTTTATGCAACAGTCCTATCGTAGCAAAGGCGTTGAATGACCGCATGACAGAATGTGCAGACAGAATCGGGATCAAGACTCAGAGAGAAGCTGCAAGTCGGTTAAGCTATACAGATGCAGACCAGATACATTTTACGAATCAGGGAGTGCCAATCGTACTTGTATCCATTCCGCTTCGGAATATGCACACACCGGGAGAGGTCGCAGATATGAAAGATGTGGAAAACTGCATTGAGCTGATTGCAGAATTCCTCACAACATACGGAAACTAAAAAAGTTATTTAAGAAAGAAGGAGCCTTTGCAAAAAAAGATGTATAATTCTCTATATAATAAGGGCTTTGAGTTTTATGTTTGACACAAAATGGAAGCAATATTAAGACGGGATGGAAAGAAAAAGTATGATAGAAAAATTAACTCAAAAATTTCAGGAACTGTATGGGGGACAGGGAGATATTCGTGCCTACTTTGCACCAGGACGAGTGAATTTGATTGGAGAACACACAGATTATAATGGGGGTCATGTGTTTCCGTGTGCTTTGACACTTGGTACTTATGTAGTTGCTAGAAGTCGAGAAGACAGGGTGCTTCGCTTCTATTCTATGAACTTTGATTCCCTGGGAGTGATCAAAGCGACGCTGGATGATCTTGTCCCTGACGAAAAAGCGTCTTGGACGAATTATCCAAAGGGGGTTATGTGGGCATTTGAAAAACGTGGTTTTCAATTGACACATGGACTGGACATTGCAATTTATGGAGATATTCCCAATGGTTCTGGATTATCTTCTTCAGCATCACTGGAAGTCGTGACAGGGATCATGTTAAAGGATGTGTTTAGCTTCGAACAGCTCAGCATGACGGACATAGCATTAATCGGACAGGATTCTGAAAATAATTATAATGGTTGCAATTGTGGTATTATGGATCAATTTGCAAGTGCAATGGGAAAAAAGGATTATGCAATTTTTCTGGATACAAATACTTTAAATTATGAATACGTACCTGTAATGCTCAAAGATGCCAAAATTGTAATTATCAACAGTAAAGTAAAGCACAGTCTTGTGGATTCTGCTTACAATGATAGAAGAAATGAATGCGAAATTGCTCTAAAAGAACTTCAGACGGTTACGGATATTTCGTCCTTAGGGGAATTAACTGAGGAGGAATTTGAAACCTATAAAGATGTCATTCAATCTCCGGTGAGACAGAAACGGGCGAAACATGCAGTCTATGAGAATCAACGTACAATCAAAGCTGTCGAGGCTTTGAAAGACAATAATGTGGAATTATTCGGTCAGCTCATGAATGCTTCCCATGCTTCTCTCAGATATGATTATGAAGTTTCTTGTGAAGAGATAGACATTCTGGTCGACCTTGCTCAGGCAATGCCGGGAGTCATTGGTTCTAGAATTACAGGTGGCGGATTCGGAGGCTGTACAGTAAATATCGTAAAAAATGAAGTAGTGGATGTATTTATTACAGAAATCGGAAAGGAATATAAGGAAAAAGTAGGACATGAGGCAGAGTTCTATGTAGTAGATATAGGAGACGGTGCGAGAGTGTTAAGATAGATTGAGGAAAAGCAGAATAATTTATAACGAAACACTATCGATTGATAAGGAGAGTAACATGTTTTTTGAAAATATAAAGAAATTGGTACAATATGGAATTGACACAGGGCTTATTCCTGAGTGTGAACGTATTTATACAACAAATTTATTGTTGGATTTATTTCATGAAGACAACTATGAAGATACAAAGATCGAGGGCAATGATATAGAACTGGAAGAAGTGTTGAAGGGGCTTCTGGATGAGGCAGTTGCAAGAGGGATCATTGAAGACAGCATTGTTTACCGCGATTTATTTGATACAAAAATTATGAATTGTCTGACACCAAGACCAGCGCAGGTACAAGCTGAATTTGCCAGAAGATATGCAATCTCTCCGGTGGAAGCAACAGATTATTTTTATAAATTAAGTCAGGATTGCGATTATATCCGACGATATCGCGTGAAAAAAGATCGAAAATGGAAAGTAGACAGCCCATATGGAGAAATTGATATTACGATTAATTTATCAAAACCAGAAAAGGATCCGAAGGCAATTGCAGCGGCAAGAAATGCCAGACAGAGTAGTTATCCAAAATGTCAGCTTTGTGTAGAAAATGAAGGGTATGCAGGGCGCGTAAATCATCCGGCCAGAGAAAATCATCGTATTATTCCAATTATTATAAATGACAGTGCATGGGGATTTCAGTATTCTCCATATGTGTATTATAACGAACACTGCATTGTATTAAATGGACAGCATACACCAATGAAAATAGAGAGAGATACGTTCGTAAAGTTATTTGATTTTGTAAAATTGTTTCCACATTATTTCCTTGGATCAAATGCAGATCTTCCGATTGTTGGAGGTTCTATTCTAAGCCATGACCATTTCCAAGGGGGAAACTATACATTTGCAATGGCAAAAGCACCAATAGAAGAATTCTTTGAAATAGGTGGATACGAGGACGTAGAAGTAGGAATTGTGAAATGGCCTTTGTCAGTCCTGCGATTACGTGGAAAAGACGAAAAACGGCTGATTGAACTTGGCACACATATCCTTGATGCATGGAGAGGTTATACAGATGAATCTGCGAATGTCTATGCAGAAACAGATGGTGAACCACATAATACGATTACACCAATTGCGAGAAAAGTGAAGGATATGTTTGAACTGGATTTGGCGCTTCGAAACAATCTTACTACAGTAGAACATCCGCTTGGGGTGTATCATCCACATGCAGAAAGGCATCATATAAAAAAGGAGAACATCGGCCTGATTGAAGTGATGGGGCTTGCGGTTCTTCCAGCAAGACTAAAAGAAGAGATGGAGATTCTTGCGGATTATATTGTGAATGGAAAAGAAATTCGAAGCAATGAAAAGATTGAAAAACATGCAGACTGGGTAGAAAAATTCAAAGAGAAGTACCCATCCATTACGAATGAAAATGTAATGGAGATACTGGAAAAAGAAATCGGTATTGTATTTACTGAAGTATTAGAGGATGCCGGTGTATTCAAATGTACAAAAGAAGGAAGAGAAGCGTTTAAGCGTTTTATTAAGATACTTTAAACTTCATTGATTTTATAAGGGGCTGTGTTTAAAAGCCCCTTTCTTTTTTGCGTCTAAAATTAATATTATAATCCGGGTTATTGCGTTATCCCTTGTAACTGGAATTTATGATTGACAAAGGAATAAAATAGGATTAATATAAAACAAATGTTACAAAACAAATGTTTTATATTGTGCGTATTAATGGGAGGAAAGAAAAATGCCACCTAAACCGAAATATACAAAAGAAGAGATTATTACAGCGGGATATGAAGTTATGCGTGAGAATGGAATTGATGCCGTTGTCGCAAGAATTGTTGGGAAGAGACTTGGAACTACGGCCACTCCGATTTTCACCTATTTTGATACCATGGAGGAGCTGAAAGAAGAGGTTTATCGCAAAGCACAGCGAGAGTGTGCAGATTATCTGAATGAATGTATTGATTTTTTCCCTGCTTTTAAAGAGTTTGGTCTTCGATGGATTCGTTTTGCAAAAGAGAATCCTCATATTTATTCTATGTTGTTCATGTTGCATGGTCCGCAGAAGACCACAGTAGGATTTATCAATACAGATTTTATCGAAGTAATGAAACCGATGCAGAAAGAAATCATGGATATCTTTTCTATTTCAGAACAGGACGCAGAACAACTGATTGAGGATATGGTCATTTATGCACAGGGGATTGCGTCTATGTGTGTAAATGGTGTTGGTGACTTTCCAGAAGAACAGATCAGCCGGTCATTGAGTCGTCTCTGTATTTCCTGTGTGACCAGATGCAGAGTTTTGGCGGGAAATTTGGATGTGAAACAGATGCAGATATGGATGTCAAATCTGGAAAAGATTCCAGAAAGAAAGGCAAGAGAGTAGGAGGCTGGAAAATGAATCAATCAGATACAATCATAAAAATTGACAATTTAAACAAATCATTTGGTGATGTAAAAGCGGTAAAAGATTTGAGCTTTCGGGTCAAGAAAGGAGAGTTGTTCGCTTTTCTTGGGGTAAATGGCGCAGGAAAAAGTACCACGATTTCAATTATCTGTGGACAGCTCCAGAAGGACAGCGGAACGGTTCTCGTAAAGGGGATGGATGCAGAGCATTCTTTAGATGAGACAAAAAGAACGATCGGGGTCGTATTTCAGGACAGTATCTTGGATAAGCCTTTGACAGTGAAGGAAAATCTAAAGAGCAGAGCAGCCCTTTATGGAATCACAGGAAAAGCCTTTACAGACAGATTAAGTGAGTTATCAGAAATTCTTGATTTTAAAGAGTTTATGAACAGGCCGGTGGGCAAACTCTCTGGAGGTCAGAGAAGAAGAATTGATATTGCGAGAGCTCTTCTGCATAGACCTGAAATCCTGATTTTAGATGAGCCGACAACAGGTCTTGATCCACAGACCAGAAAGTTGATCTGGAATGTGATCGAACGTCTCAGAGTACAGGAAAAAATGACCGTATTTCTGACAACTCATTACATGGAGGAAGCTGCTTCGGCAAGCTATGTTGTTATTCTTGACAACGGAAGTATTGTTGCGGAAGGGACACCGCTTGAACTTAAGAATACCTATGTACAGGATTATGTGTCACTCTATGGCGTTTCAGAGGAAGAGATCCGGACACTCAATATGAAGTATAAAGCAATCCGCGATGGATATCAGATTTCTGTGCCCTCAACAGCAGCTGCGACCAGGCTTATTGTATCCCATCAGGAATTATTCAAAGACTATGAGGTGGTTAAGGGAGGCATGGATGATGTATTCCTTGCTGTTACCGGAAAGACGCTTGGGGAGGAGCATAAATAATTATGAAAACTTTATTTGCATTGATCACAAGGAACAGAAAACTGTTTTTCAGAGATAAAGGAATGCTTTTTTCGTCTCTCATTACACCGATAATATTGATTGTTTTATACGGCACATTTTTGGCAAATGTGTATAAGCAGTCTTTTCAGTCGGCATTGCCGGAATTTATGGACGTTTCTGAAAAACTCATCAATGGCACAGTGGCGTCACAGCTTGCAGCAGCACTTCTTGCGGTAAGCTGTGTTACGGTAACGTTTTGCGTAAACCTGACAATGATACAGGACAGGGCAAATGGATCAAGGAAAGATTTTAATGTTGCCCCTGTGAAAAAGCCGGTAATCTATCTCGGATACTTTTTCTCAACGGTACTTAATTCGCTGATGGTAAATGCGTTGGCACTTGTGATCTGCCTTGCATATGTAAGAATGATGGGATGGTATATGAGTGCTGCTGATATCGTTTTATTAGTGATTGATATTGTTGTGCTTGTGCTTTTTGGCACGGTTCTGTCAAGCATCGTCTGTTATCCATTGAAAACCCAGGGACAGATGTCTGCAGTCGGCACCATTGTAAGTGCGGGTTATGGATTTATTTGTGGTGCCTATATGCCGATCTCAAATTTCTCAGATGGCCTGCAGAAAGGAATGTCATATTTACCAAGCACTTATGGAACTTCCATGCTCAAAAATCATATGCTGCGAGGTGTCTTTGAGGAAATGAAAGCCAGTGGTTTTCCAGATGAAGTAGTAACGGGAATTGCAGACTCGTTGGATTGTAATCCTGTTTTTCGAAATCATGTGGTAACTATGACAGAAATGCTTATGATCATGCTTGGGGCAGTAATTATATTTGGTATTATATATCTTGTGATTTCTGCTATGCCGGAGAAGAATTAAAGATAAAGGAGAGGAATTAAAAAAGAATATCTTGTGGACATTATGAAAAACACAAAAGTCCACAGGATATTCTTTTTTATAACAGTAAAATTAGTGCTCCAATCATAATAATCATCAAGATTATATAAGCAACTAAAAACCATTTGCTTTTTGCTTTGTTAATAAATATCAATAATAGCCCAACAAATAGTGTAATGACTATGCCTAAAGAAATATTCATGGGAACAATAAACTCTTTAGTTAAATTATTTTCGCTAATATTGGTAAAATTGACCATTACTATTGAAAAGACTGATACAAATAACCCCATGATTGTTAATATGTTTGCATAAATATTATTAATTTTTTCATCAAGTTTTTTATCTGCATCTTTTATTTGAGTCATTCGATCTTCATATTCATCTTTGTAATTGGCAAGTCCTCGATAAGCATCTTCATTATTAAATGAAGCATTAACTTGTTGTGAATAATCTTTATCAGGAGTATCCATCAATTGCTCAAAAAATATTTGAGCAATTATATCACCTTTTTTTATTTTTATGGTGCCTGCTGTTGCATTTTGAACTCTTAAATAAAGATAAGTACAATGTCCTGGATAATAGTGCGGTCCTGCTACAATTAATCCTTGTCGCATTCTGGAGTTCTTTTCTCCAATTCTTCCCATTAAATCAGTTGGCATTGATATTTTTTCTTTTGTTTTTATGAATACAACTTCTCCAGGTCTCAATACGTATACATCGGCTAATTCTTCATTAGCAATGACACTTTGTATGTGAAGATCATAAGATATAGCTGTGACATTAGATGCCTCATATCCTTCTTGGAATATTTCGTTAGATCGACGTTTTATTTCTTTGTCAACTAATACCATAACTCTTCACCTCTTTATAATAAAATTATCTTGATATTATATCATAAACTGTATTTTTAGTATACATTTTTTAAATATTTTTGTATATATATTTTAGGTATTTTATTCAATTTAATGTGACAAAATATTTCTTGAATTGTGAAGAAAGTGTGAATTATTAGCACTTCCGCTTGACGAGTGCTAAACTTGGTGTTATATTACATGTAGAACAAAGGAAAGAAGCAATGAATGAACTCCTGACCCAGTTCTAGGAACTTATTTGACATCAATAAAAATATCCCATAAGGGAAAGAAAAAGAAAGAAGGATGACTTATGATGATGCCTAGTATTTTTGGAGAAACTTTATTGGATGATTTCTTTGAATTCCCACATATTGAGAATTGCAGAAGAGCAAACAGTACAAGTGGTCTGATGCAGACAGATGTAAAAGAGATGGATGAAAATTATCTGATTGCCATGAATCTTCCGGGATTTAAGAAAGAAGATATCAAATGTGAATTGAAGGATGGTTATTTGACTGTTTCTGGTACAACAAATTCATCGAAAGATGAGAAGGACCAGGAAGGCAAATATATCCGTAGAGAAAGATACAGTGGAAGTTGCAGCAGAAGTTTCTACGTAGGAGAAGATGTTAAACAAGAAGACATCAGCGCTAAATTTGAAGACGGTACTCTGAAACTGCTGGTACCGAAGAAAGAAGTGCAGGCTCCGATTGAAGAATCAAGATTTATTTGTATTGAATAAGCAGTTCATCGTATAGACAGGCAGGACTCGGTGAGGGTCCTGCTTTTTGAATTAAAGAGGTGAAGATATGTTAACACAAAATCTGATTTTGGATTTTAGTCATATTTATCCGGAAGGGATTGAAGCAGATTCGAAAGAAGTCTGTCGGATGAATATGAGTGATATCGAAGGAACGAATTTATATTGCAGTAAAGAGGCGGAAGAAGAGATACGGAAACGCTTAAAAGAGAAAGGTCCACATGGGATTCATTTTATAGATAATGGAAACTATCATTATATGACAAAATTTTTTGTGGAAAAAATAAGACGTCCATTTTCATTGATTCTGTTTGATTATCACAGCGATATGCAGGAACCAATGATGAAAGAACTAACTAGTTGTGGCAGCTGGGTAAGAGAAATAATGGAAAAGAACCATTATCTAGAACAGATCATATTGATCGGACCAGATCAGAAGAGTATTGATGAAATTGAACCGTCACTGAAGGAAAAGTTGATTTGTATAAGTATTCAGGAATTAGAAAAACAGCAGGGAATGGAAAAGGCAAAGGAAATTAAGACTGAACTGCCGGCATATTTTTCTATTGATAAAGATGTTCTGGATCGTTATAGTGCCAGAACAAACTGGAATCAGGGAAATATGTCAATAGAAGTGCTGGAATATCTGCTTAGTGAGTTTTTCTGTCATATGGAGATTATTGGAGTGGATATCTGTGGAGAATGTGATGTGATGGAAAATATCAGGGAAAAAGAAAAGGATTGTCGGATTAATATGGAAGCAAATCAGATTTTGTATCGATTTATATCATCCTATCTTTGATAAAAATTCTGACAATAAATAGAATTAAAATAAATTTTTAGAAAAATAATAAATAAAAGCTTGACATTTCAGAGAACATAGTGTAATATAAAGCCATAAAGAAGAACAAATAAAGAAAGCGAAGGTACAGACCACCAGAAACTTAATTTAAAAAATCAAAAAAGTTAAATTTAAGAAAAGAGAGGTATACTCCACCAGAAACTTAAAGAAGGAATCAAAAAAGAAAATTTAAGAAAACGAGGTACGGACCAATCAAAATTTAAATTTAAACTCAGGAAAAAATAAAGAGAAAGGAATATAGAAATATAAAAGGTTAAGAAAAATGATTAGAGCAGTTTCATAAAGAAGCGTATCAAAAGTAAACAATGATACGCTTCTTTTATGTTGTAAAACTGCTTTTTTCTGCTGCGTATAAAAGGAAAAAGATGGGACAAACCTATTTGCGAACAACATAAAAAGTGTTATAATGAAAAATAAATCTGAAAAGAATAGTTAGATAGAGGAGGTTGATGACATGGATCTCATCACAGTTAGACAATTATATAAAAACCAGTCTGAATATTTGAACAAAGAAATCACAATCGGTGGCTGGGTTCGTAGTATCCGCGATTCTAAAACATTTGGATTTATCGTAGTAAATGATGGTTCCTTCTTTGAATCGCTTCAGATCGTATATAGTGACAAGTTGAATAATTTTGCTGAAATTTCTAAATTAAATGTAGGAGCTGCAATCATCGTTCGCGGTACACTTGTAGCTACCCCAAACGCAAAACAGCCATTTGAAATCCAGGCAGAGGAAATTGAAGTAGAAGGTGCTTCTTCACCGGACTACCCACTTCAGAAGAAGCGTCATAGTTTTGAATATTTGAGAACGATCTCTCATCTTCGTCCTAGAACAAATACTTTCCAGGCAGTATTCCGTGTACGCTCACTTACAGCTTACGCAATCCACAAGTTCTTCCAGGAAAGAGGATTTGTATATGTTCACACACCACTTATTACAGGAAGTGACTGTGAAGGTGCGGGGGAAATGTTCCGCGTTACAACACTTGATATGGAAAATGTTCCAAAGAATCCAGACGGAACGGTTGATTATGCACAGGATTTCTTTAACAAAGAGACAAGTCTTACCGTAAGTGGACAGCTCAACGCTGAAACATATGCACAGGCGTTCCGTAACGTTTACACATTTGGGCCAACATTCCGTGCAGAAAATTCGAACACAACACGCCATGCGGCAGAATTCTGGATGATCGAACCAGAAATCGCATTTGCTGACCTTGAAGATGATATGGTTCTTGCAGAAAGCATGCTTAAATATGTAATCCGTTATGTAATGGAGAATGCGCCGGAAGAAATGAATTTCTTCAATTCCTTTGTAGACAAAGGCTTGTTAGACCGTTTAAATAACGTAGTAAATTCTGACTTTGCAAGAGTTACTTACACAGAAGCTGTAGAGATGCTTTCAAAGAATAACGATAAATTTGAATATCCTGTTTCATGGGGAACAGATCTTCAGACGGAACATGAACGTTACCTTACAGAAGTTGTGTACAAGCGTCCTGTATTTGTAACAGATTATCCAAAAGATATAAAAGCATTCTATATGAAACTGAATGATGACGGAAAGACAGTGGCGGCAGTAGACTGTCTGGTTCCTGGAATCGGGGAAATCATCGGAGGAAGTCAGAGGGAAGATGACTACGATAAACTTGTGAAGAGAATGCATGAAATGGGATTAAAGGAAGAAGATTACGGATTCTACCTTGACCTTAGAAAATATGGTTCAACACGCCATGCAGGATTTGGTCTTGGATTTGAACGCTGTATTATGTACCTTACAGGTATGTCAAATATCCGCGACGTGATTCCGTTCCCAAGAACAGTAAATAACTGTGAACTTTAATATAGGGGAAAAGCACAGAGGGAAGAGAGGCTGACTATGCGCGGCAGGGGGAGCATGCCAAAGAGGAGGCTTAGAGTATGAATATTTTAATAGTGGATGATGAAAGAGAAATTGCGGATGTAGTGGAACTATATTTGCAGAATGAATTTAATGTCTTGAAGTTCTATACAGGTGAGGAGGCCCTTGCCTGTATAGGTAGAATGAAAATCGATTTAGCAATTCTGGATGTAATGCTTCCGGATATTGATGGATTTACCATATTAAAGAAGATCCGTGAGAAGTATACATTTCCTGTAATCATGCTGACGGCCAAGACGGGTGACATTGACAAGATTACCGGTCTTACGCTTGGCGCAGATGATTATATTCCGAAACCATTTAACCCATTGGAACTGGTGGCCAGAGTAAAGGCACAACTGCGTCGATATACACAATATAATGGCAATGCGCGCAAAGAAGATGATGTGATCGACTTTGGAAATCTTGTCCTTAAAAAGCAGTCTCATGAGTGTATTTACTACGAAGAACCATTGACTCTGACTCCGACGGAGTTCGACATTTTGTGGCTGCTCTGTGAGAACAGAGGGAAAGTCATCAGTTCTGAAACTTTGTTTGAGACTGTCTGGAAGGAAACCTATTATAAGAACAGCAATAATACCGTGATGGTCCACATCAGACATTTACGTGAAAAACTGAGCGGACCGACCGGCAGGTCTGATCTGATCAAGACAGTATGGGGAGTTGGATATAAAATTGAAGAATAGTTATCGCAAATTAAAATTGACGATTATGCTTCAGGCCGTATTCATTGCAGCTGTAACATTGCTCGTTGGCGGACTGATTCAGGAGTATTTTATTGATGGCGTATATAATGACAGGTTTGCTGATATTTTCCTGCGGGTAATGAGCTTTTTTCATGTACAGGAGCAGGTTGCGATTCCACTTTATTGGAAATGGATCGGACATAATAAACCATTTTTCCTTGTTGTAGGATTTCTGTTGTTATTTGCGCTTTTCTTATATATCGTATTGTCAAACGTAGAAAAATATCTGATTCAGGTGGAGGATGGAATTGAAAATATTATATCTGATTCTACAGAGCCGGTGGTTCTGATCACAGAATTAAAGCCAATCGAAGAGAAGCTGAATCAGATCAAGGAGAACCTTCGCAGACAGGAGCGGGATGCGCAGGAGATGGAACAGAAGAAAAATGATATGCTGCTCTTTCTGGCCCATGATCTGAAGACTCCACTGACTTCAGTGGTGGCGTATCTGACGATGCTGGAGGAACATCCGGAAATGTCGGCAGAAGAGCGAGCAAGGTACACGCACATTTCGCTGGAAAAGGCAATTCGACTTGGGGAGCTGATTCATGAATTTTTTGATATTACAAAATTCAATCTTCAGGATACGACACTGGATTGGGTGGATCTGAATCTGAGTATGATGCTGGAGCAGATTGCAGATGAATTGTATGGAGTGCTTCAGGAGAAACACCTCCGGTGTGAAGTGGAAGCAGAAGAGGATATTATGATCTCGGCGGATCCAGATAAACTGGTGAGGGTATTTGATAATATCTTAAGAAACGCAATCGTGTATTGTTCGGAAAATTCGACGCTTTCGATTCGGTGCTTTTCTGTGGGAAATGATGTGAAGATCATTTTTGAAAATGAAGGGCAGACGATACCAGAGGAAATGCTGGATAAGATATTTGAAAAATTTTATCGCGCAGATGCAGCCAGGTCCAGCAGTACAGGTGGTGCGGGGCTTGGACTTGCAATTGCAAAACAGATTGTTTCCCTTCATGATGGAACAATAAGCGCAGAGAGCAAAGAGGGGAAAACGAGGTTTATTGTGACACTTCCAAGAGAAAAAGGGGGAGAACCAGATGAAGTTCATACACATAGCAGACGTGCACCTTGGGGCATGTCCGGACGCTGGAAGGGCTTACACAAAAAATAGAGGAAAAGAAATCTGGAATACATTTGAGAAGGTACTTCAGGTATGCGAAGAAGAGAAGGTGGACTTACTGTTGATTGCAGGCGATTTCTTTCATCGGCAGCCACTATTGCGGGAACTGAAGGAAGTAGATTACTTATTTTCTAAACTTACTCACACCAAGGTGGTGCTGATTGCGGGAAATCATGATTATGTGAATCCGGATTCTTATTATCGAAAATACAAGTGGTCTTCGGAAGTATATTTCTTGTTGGATGACACACTGGATCATGTAGAATTTCCAGAAATAGAGACATGTGTATATGGACTGAGTTATACCAGAAAAGAGATAACAGAACCGTTGTATGACGATGCATTTCCACAGAAAAAACAGCCGATAGAGATCCTGCTCGCCCATGGCGGGGATGAGAAGCATATTCCAGTAGGCAAGGATCGGCTGATGCGGCTTGGATACGATTATGTTGCGCTGGGGCATATCCACCGTATGAAAGAACTGGAAAGAAATAGAATCATTTACGCTGGCTCGTTAGAACCGACGGATAAGAATGATATCGGGCAGCATGGTTATTTTGTTGGGGAAATTACAAGAGAAAAAGCAGAGGTACATTTTGTGCCATTTGCGTCAAGACTTTATATTCACACAGAAATCCAGATAAATGAAACGATGACCAAATTAGAAGTAAAGGATAGGATTGCGGAAGAAATTCCAAAGAAA
>JAQYAI010000045.1 GCA_029227655.1 bacterium
GTGTCCATTCTTAGGACCTCCTGTGCTATTTTATTTGTGGTTTTGCAGACCCACTTCTATGATAGCACAGGAGCTCATACTTATATCTAAAGATCTGCTCTCCCCCTGCATAGCAGGGGGTTTATTTTTACTGTGACACAAAAATAATCGCACTAACAACATTCCATTGTTGGTGCGATTATTTTTACATAACTTTTTTTATTAAAAATTAATGTGCAAAATCATTTTCTATTTCATAATCTTTTCCTACAATATCCCCTGTGGTCTGATCGATCTTGTAATCGTACTCCTTGTTTCCCGCATAAAACTCAATTTCATAAACATAGTATCCGTCTTCTCTGTCTCTTTCGACCCGGAGACCCTTTACATCTGATTCTGCAATCCCAGCATCATCCAGCGCAATCTTTTTTGCTTCCTCTTCCGTAATTGTCGCCTGATTATTGTCTGTGAGTGTGCCTTCTGTCCCAATTTCTCCTACAATTGTTTTTCCTCCCGCTGTATTTTCCGAAATACCGTCCCCCGCATTGGTATTACCTGCACAACCTGTAAAAACAAAAACCATAGCACAGAGTACACTCAATATCTTTTTTTTGTTTTTCATAAATAAAAACTACCTCCTGAACTATTTTCTAAGAGATAGTTTTTACATAAATTATTTTTTTATGACATTTTATCTGGAAATGCTGGAATAAATCCCTCAAAAATGAATAAATCAAAGCTCTTCTTATTTTTCTCCAGCTCCTCCGGTGACTTTATCGTATACGCAACACTAATTGCCCGGAATAAGTACCTGCAGATCACTCTGGAAATATTGTGCTTGTATTTATGATTGTATGCAATAAAATCTGGTCTTCCCAAAACATTTAACAACAAATAATGTACCAGCCACTGTGTAAATGGTTCACACTTTCCAGGCTTATTAAAATTCGAAGATAACTGGCCGCGCAGAACTTGCGGTCTGTTCTTCCGATACCAGTGAACCGCAAACGGATGGAAGGATTCCATACAATAAATTCCCTGGTATTCGCTTAAAACGGCATCAACGGCTGTACATACTTCTGATGCATTTTCGTAACTTTTAATCTCCACAATCAATGGAACTTTTCCATCTACCATTTTCAGCACATCTACAAATAATGGAATCTTCTCTTCTGAATTACAAAGACTGCATGTCTTCAGCTCTTCATACGTATAATCGCGCACATTTCCACTTACTTTACATACTCTTTGCAGCGTTTCATCATGAAACACCACTGGAATACGGTCTTTGGTAAGCTGTACATCCAGCTCAATTCCATATCCTGCATCTACCGCTTTGCGAAATGCTGCCATGGAGTTTTCCGGGGCTTCTGTTTTATTATCATGAAGCCCACGATGTGCATAATGCACATTCATAAATGGTGCCTTGTCTGGTCTGCCCCAAATGCGCGGCATGATTGCAAGAAGATATAACGCAAAAAGAAATATTATAATTTCCATATTAATAATATCCATTTTTAGTCCCCGTTATCAAATTAGCAGATTTCTGCTCCGGCCGGCATCTCTTTTTCTGGTACCATGAGTGCAAGATTTCCATCTGCATCTTCTGCGCACAGAAGCATACCTTCTGAGAGAACTCCGGCAAGTTTTGCAGGTTTTAAATTCACAAGAACCATGACCTTCTTACCAACCATTTCTTCCGGTGTGTAGTGTGCTTTGATTCCAGAAACGATCTGTTTTACCTGACTTCCAACCTTCACCTGTGAGCAAAGTAATTTCTTTGATTTCTTTACCGCTTCACAGGCAATGATTTCGCCCACCTGGAACTGCATTTTCATAAAGTCATCGTATTCGATTTCCTCTTTTGCTTCAATGTCGATGACTGGTTCTTCTTTTTCAGGCTCTGCTGCCACTGGCGGATGAAGCTGGGCAACTTTCTGCATTACTTCTTCAAGGTCCAATCTCTTGAATAAGATTTCTGGTTTTTCTGTCACATGTCCATCACCGAGCTGTACAAGAATTTTTTCTGATGTTTCCGGCATATATGGTGCAAGAAGACGTGCACCTTCGGAAATACTCTGAATTAAGTTCCAAAGAACTGTTTCCAGACGGTCTTTCTTATCTTCTTCTTTCGCAAGTGCCCATGGCATTGTTTCATCAATATACTTGTTGCAGCGTTTAAATAAATTAAAGATTTCTGTGATAGCATCTGCCACACGCAAATCATCCATCTTCTTATCAACAAGTCCCGGAGTCGCTTCTGTCAGTGTCTTCAGCTCTGCATCAACATCTCCAACAACACCTTTGTCTGTTACTGTTCCACCAAAGTATTTATTTGTCATAGAAACGGTACGGTTTACTAAATTGCCAAGTGTATTTGCAAGGTCAGAATTCATACGTTCTACCATGAGTTCCCATGTGATGACACCATCATTTTCAAATGGCATTTCGTGAAGCACAAAGTAACGAACTGCATCTACTCCAAAGAAATCAACGAGTTCATCAGCGTAAAGTACATTTCCTTTTGATTTGCTCATTTTTCCATCGCCCTGTAATAACCAAGGATGACCAAATACCTGTTTCGGAAGTGGAAGGTCTAGTGCCATTAAGAAAATTGGCCAGTAAATGGTATGGAAACGAATGATGTCTTTTCCAATAAGATGAAGGTCTGCCGGCCAGTTCTTATTGAACAATTCTTCACTGTCGCCATCGCAGTGATAACCAATTCCTGTGATATAGTTTGTCAGTGCATCCAACCATACATAAGTTACATGTTTTGGATCGAATTCTACCGGAATTCCCCATTTAAATGATGTTCTCGATACACACAGATCCTGAAGGCCTGGAAGAAGGAAGTTGTTCATCATTTCGTTCTTACGAGATACCGGCTGGATAAATTCTGGATGAGTATTGATGTGCTCAATCAGTCTGTCCGCATATTTGCTCATCTTGAAGAAGTAAGCCTCTTCTTTTGCCGGCTGGACTTCACGTCCACAGTCAGGACATTTTCCATCTACGAGCTGTGACTCTGTAAAGAAAGATTCACATGGTGTACAGTAAAGTCCTTCGTAGTATCCTTTGTAAATATCTCCCTGATCATACAATTTCTTGAAGATCTTCTGAACTTCCGCTTTATGATCTGCATCTGTTGTACGGATAAATTTGTCATAAGATGTGTTCATTAAATCCCAGATTTCTTTGATCTGACCTGCCGCATTATCAACAAATTCCTGTGGTGTAATGCCTGCTTCCTGCGCTTTTAACTCGATCTTCTGTCCGTGTTCATCTGTTCCTGTTTGGAAAAATACATCGTATCCCTGACTCCTCTTATAGCGTGCAATCGCATCCGCTAAAATGATTTCGTAAGTATTTCCGATGTGTGGTTTGCCTGATGCATAGGCAATCGCTGTTGTGATGTAATATTTTGGTTTGTCACATTTGTTGCACATGTTGGTTCTCTCCTTTTATAATATAAAATTGTTTACTGGTTGGATGGCGCACGGCTTGAGCCTTGCTCGCTAGCTCGTAATTTCATTACTCGCTCGCGGGGCTGCGCCTTATGCCGTCTAGTTAGAAACGCCTTGTGCGTAAACGCACTGTCGTTTCTAACTGAACGGCGCACGGCTTGAGCCTTTCGCGTAAAAAAAATGTCTTCTCGGTTTCCCAACCGAGAAGACGGATATAATACCGTGTTACCACTTCTCTTCATCCCTGTCTCACGACAGAAATCTCTGCAAGTGCCTGCCAGCACTCTCCCGCTGTAAAGGGCGGTCCCTTCGCAGCCTTACTGTTTGTACTTCACTCCAGTTCGGTGCGCTGCTCAGAAGCCATCTTCAGCCAGTCTCTCTTCATCCCTCTCAGCTAATAGGATTTCTCTGTAGAAGTTCAAAAAGCTTACTCTCTTCATCATTGCTTTTCTCTGTGTCATAAAATCGTACCATACCAAAAGCTGGATTGTCAAGGAATCTGAACTTTATTTATAAAAATATCTCTCTAAATCTGATGCACATTTACATTCAAATTTCCTTCAATATAATTTCTATCTATATCGCTTTTCCACCTCCACTTGTCCCTCTCTTGCTTCTTTCTCTTCCACAAGGACAATTTCCCTTTCACTTTCCCCTATTCTCAGCTCTAATTGTCTGCAAGAAGCTTCTCGGACGCCCCCACGGACAATTTTCCTTTCACTTGATCGAGTTCCCGGCCTCGAATGTCCTTCAGAAGTTTCTTTCTCTTCCACAAGGACAATCCCACTCCCATACCAGCTCTTTTCTTTCCACTATTGTCCTTCATTTACTTTTTCACGCTCCCCCAGGGACAATCCCACACTCACCCTTCTTCTTTCCCTCCTCCGATTGTCCCTCACAAGCTTATTTTCCTCCCCCCACGGACAATTCTCGCTCATACCTCCTCTTTCCAATTTTTTCCCTTCTCACCCCGCAAAAACACTTCCCCTTCTCACCCCGCAAAAACACTTTGACTTTGCCTGTCCTTCCCGATATAATAGTACTAGAAAATAGTCTTCGAG
>JAQYAI010000046.1 GCA_029227655.1 bacterium
CTTACTAAGATTGACCGCTGGTTTCTCCACAAAATCCAGCATTTATGTACACTGGAAAACCGCCTGAAAACTGAAGTTCTTTCTGACACATTTATCCGCGAATTAAAAGAAAATGGATTTCCTGATAAAGTCATCAAAAAAATAAGCGGGCAGGATACATTTACACGCCTCCCTTATACTTACAAAATGGTAGACACCTGTGGCGCCGAATTTGATGCAAAAACTCCTTACTTCTACTCTACTTATGGTGAGGAAGATGAAGCCGCTGCATTTGTTGCAAATCTGGAAGAACGTAAACCTGTCGTTATGGTATTTGGTTCCGGTCCCATCCGCATTGGTCAGGGAATCGAATTTGACTATGCCTCTGTCCACTGTGTCTGGGCACTCAAGGACGCCGGATACGAAGTTGTAATCGTAAACAATAATCCAGAAACCGTATCTACGGATTTCAACACCGCTGACCGCCTGTACTTCGAACCACTGACACCAGAGGATATTCAGGACATTATCGCCATCGAAAAACCGGTAGGGACTGTCGTCGCATTCGGTGGCCAGACCGCTATCCGCCTGACGAAATGGCTCTCTGACCAGAACATTCCAATCCTCGGAACACCTGCGGACAGCATTGACGCAGCGGAAGATCGGGGACGTTTCGAAGCTCTGTTAAAAGAATTACATATCAAACAACCACAGGGAACTACGGTCCACACGACCGAAGAAGCGCTGGAAGCTGCAAATGGACTTGGCTATCCGGTACTTCTGCGCCCTTCTTATGTCCTTGGCGGACAGAACATGATCATCGCCTTCTCAGACGACGATGTGAAAGAATATATGCAGATCATCCTCTCCCACATGGAAGGAAATCTGATCTTAATTGACAAATATATGATGGGAACCGAGTTAGAGGTGGATGCAATCTGTGACGGCGAAGAGGTACTACTTCCGGGTATCATGGAACATATCGACCGTGCCGGCATCCACTCTGGAGACTCTATTGCCGTTTACCCTGCGTGGAATTTGAGCCCGGCACAGACTGCAAAGATCATCGATTATTCTACAAAGCTTGCTCTTGCACTTAAGACAAAAGGTCTGATCAACATTCAGTACGTCATAAGCAACGGACAGATTTATGTTATCGAAGTAAATCCTCGTTCTTCCAGGACCGTCCCTTATTTAAGCAAAGTGACTGGTGTTCCAATGATTTATCTTGCAACCAGAATCATGCTTGGTGAAAAATTAAAGAATATGCCTTACGGAACCGGCCTCTATCCAAATGCAGACTACACGGCCATCAAAGTACCTGTATTTTCCTTTGAAAAGTTGTCCGGGCTCGATACGATGTTAGGGCCTGAAATGAAATCCACCGGAGAAGTTCTTGGAATTGCACCTACAATGACGGAAGCACTCTATAAAGGCCTTCTTGGTGCCGGATACACATTCCGGCATTATGGCGGAATCTTTATCACCGTCCGTGACACTGACAAGCCGGAAATTGTGGAAATCGCTGACAAATTTGCCAAATTAGGATTCCATCTCTACGCAACCAAAGGAACTTCCAAAGTACTCAGAGATGCTGGTCTCCATGTAACAATGGTACATAAAATCCATGAATCTGAGCAGAATACACTGGCTCTTCTGGAAAGTGGAAAGATCAATTATATCATTTCCACGTCTGCAAAAGGGCGCATCCCAGCCAGAGACAGCGTAAAAGTAAGACGTAAGAGCGTGGAACTTGGAATTCCATGCCTGACAAGTCTGGATACGGCAAATGCACTTGCAGAAATATTGAAAAAGGATTATTCGGCCGAGAATGTGCCGGTGGTAGATATCTGCGAGTTACAGAAATAGTATAACATATTGCTTTTGACACTAATTTTTATGGCGATTTTGAAGCTTTCAGCATATAAAATTGATTATTTGGCAGTTCTATCCGTCAAAGATTCTTGTATAATTCCAGATTTGACGGATAGAATTTATAATTCTTTACTTTTTATCTGCTGACAAATGAAGTCTAAATTATATTTTGGCAGATAAAATTCACGAATCCATGTAATTTATATGCCATCTGATAAACGAAACTACTTTATCGGACAGATAAAAACATTAAATATCTGATATCTATCTGCTATCGTTTGATATGTCTACTAATTTTCAGCAGATAAACTCATTATAATAAGCTTTTTATCTGTCGAATCAACAATCAAATCGCTTTTTTGAGCATATAAAAGTTTAAAATAGCATCAAACTATATGCCCACACATCACAAGATGACTTGCGAAAGCTTCCTCTTAACAATATTGTGAAAATAGTTGATTGCAATCGTAACTAAATATATAATGAACTCTGTCAATCATATTTGACAAATCGATTGACAGATTGTGAGAATAACTTATGAAAAAATGGACCAACCCTCGTCTTATGCTGATTGCTTCCATGACAATATTTGGCACCATAGGACTATTTGTACGAAATATTTCTGTATCTTCCGGTGAACTGGCACTGTACCGCGCTGTATTGGCCACGCTGCTTTTGGGGAGCTTCTTCCTGTTGACCGGTCAGAAGATTCCATTTTCAAATATCAAAAAAGAAGTTCCTCTTCTGCTTACATCTGGAATTGCAATGGGCATCAACTGGATTCTTTTATTTGAAGCCTATAAATATACTACGGTTTCTGCGGCGACTCTTAGCTACTATTTTGCACCGGTCATCGTTACCATTGTCTGCCCATTTCTCTTCCATGAGAAACTGACGAAGAAACAGATCCTATGCTTCGCCATGTCTACCCTGGGACTTGTGATGATTACCGGTATCGGAGACTCAAAAGGAGGAAATGATCTGATTGGAATTATGTTCGGATTAGGTGCCGCTGTATTTTATGCCACTGTCATTCTTCTGAATAAATTCATCAAAAATGTGGAAGGACTTCACCGGACATTTTTACAGTTTATTGCTGCTATCGTCGTATTACTTCCATATGTCTTACTGACAAGTGGCATAACACTAGGGAATTTGAATACCGTCGGATGGATAAATCTCTGTATCGTCGGGCTTTTCCACACTGGTATTACATATTGCATGTACTTTTCTTCCCTCAAAGAATTACCAGGACAGAAAGCCGCGATTCTCAGTTATATCGACCCTCTGGTGGCAGTGCTTATTTCTGTTACAATATTGGGCGAGTCCATGACACCTTGGCAGATCATTGGTGGAATCTTTATCTTAGGATTTACCCTTTGGAATGAAATATAGAACGAGCCCGGACATTGTCGGGTGTTCATAGGAGAGTAAATTATCGAATCCAAGAACACCGTAATCAGAATACAAAAAGGGTCATCCGAAAAATTAAAATTTTGGGGCGTCCCTTCTTGCTTTAGATGCCAAAATAAATGCTTGTACTTCAACTCTAGCAGATAAAATCCAAAATTTCATATATTTTAGATGTCAAAATTAGACCTTGTACTTTAACTTGGACAGATAAAATCCTAAATTCTATATATTATAGATGAGAGAAAATCATGGAACACCCGAAAATGAACATATTAAAGTAGCAAAATTATGAAATTTAGATGTCAAAATAGCAAGATTAGCTCTAACAACAGCATACAAAAGTATGAATATGTTAAAATTTAGATGCCAGAACAGAAAAAATATCTTCATTTACAGCAGATAAAGCTATGAAATATCACTTTTTTATCTGCCCAATCCGCGAAAACATTCTCCCTATAGTGCAAAAGTGGCAGCCAACGCTGGCTGCCACTCTATTATTTCTTACTTATTCTTGACATATCATCAGCAAAATCATCTGTGCTGTCTCCACCATATTCGTTCCCGTGTCCATACTGCACTTCTGAATATAGCGGAATGCTTCCTGTTCTGTCATATTATTTCTTTCCATCAATACCCATTTTGCATTATTTATGTAGTTCTGCTCTCGCTCTGTCCGCTTCTTTGGTGCCCGTTTTACCTTTCCATATTTCCGCTCCAGTTGGGCACAGATCATTTCTACGGACCCCACCAGATCATTTGCACGGATTGGAAACGCCAGTTTCATAATGCCAAGAGGACAACTTTCCAACGTACCTCTGGAAGCAAGCAGAAGCATTTCGAAACTTTCCGGCAAATACTCCATCAATTGGATATAGTTCATGTCACAGAATTTTTTGCCACTGATCACAACTCCTGCATCAAGCTGATGCACTTGTGCAAGTACATTTGACCCGGTCGTACAGATGGCTGCTGTCTTCAAACCGTAACGTTGCAATATATCTCTGATGTGTTTTGCGTCTTCCAGCTTTGGCAAAGCTACGATTATACTGCTCATTATTTTGTCCTCTTTCTTTTAGACACAATACAGGTATTTTTCAACTTCCCAGTCTGACACCTGTGCCATATACTCATTCCACTCATGAATTTTCCCATTCATATAAGCTCTTACAAACTCTTTTCCAAGTACATTTTCGATCAGTTCATCATTTTTCATATGATGAATTGCTTCACGGAGCGTACTTGGAAGGCTGCCGACCGGCAGTCCTTTTTCCCTACAGTTTTCCAGCATATCTCCAGGATTTATCTGATGTTCCAGACCATCAATTCCCGCAGCAATACAAAGTGCAATTGCAAGATAAGGATTCGCAGATGGATCTGGAAAACGAAGTTCTACCTTCGTGTCCTCTCCGATGGACCTTCTTACTTTCACGATGGCATTTACGTCGCGATAACTCCAGGAAATGCTATTCGGTGCACAGTAGCCAGACTGCAGTCTCTTATAAGAATTTACTAATGGATTCGTAACGGCACACATCCCTTTCACATGTTTCAGGATTCCTCCGATAAACCATTTTGTCTCATCACGAAGTTCTCCACCCTTGGAATTGAAGAGACATTTTCCATCTTTATAAACAGAAATATTCAGATGCATCGCACTTCCCGCAACTCCATGTTTTGGTTTTGGCATAAATGTGGCATGCAGGCCGAACCTTTTTGCAATGGAGCGAACCGCTGATTTAAACGTGATGACAGAATCTGCAATCTGCAAAGCTTCTCCCTCTCTGAAATCAATTTCATGCTGGGCAGGGGCTTTTTCATGATGAGAAGATTCCATTTCAAATCCCATTTCTTCGAGCATTAGAACAATATCCCGTCTGACATTTTCTCCTGCATCCACAGGGCCTACTTCCATATAACCTGCCTTCTCATGTGTAACGGTCGTTGGTACCCCATTGTCATCTGTATCAAACAAGAAGAATTCGCATTCCGGGTCTACATAAAAGGTGTAGCCTTTTTCTTTCGCAGACTGGATGATTTCTTTCAAAATCGTACGAGGGTAAAGATCGGAAATTGTCCCATCCGCATTGTAAACATCACAAATCAGTCTCGCCACTTTTCCCTGCTGAGGTCTCCACGGAAGAATGACAAACGTGTCCAGATCCGGGCACAAATACATATCTTCGCCTTCTTTACCCATTCCGAAAAGCTGCTGGTTCTCAAACATATATTTGTTATGGAGCACACGCTCCAGCTGGTTCGACGTAACTGCAATATTCTTCAGATTCCCATACATGTCTGTGAACTGCAGACGGATAAATTTTATATCTTCTTCCTCAATTAAATTCAAAATCTCTTTTATTGTTCTCATCCTTTATCCCCCGTTTCTTTAAAGGTTCGTATACCCCATCAATGATTCATCCACTTCTTTTGC
>JAQYAI010000047.1 GCA_029227655.1 bacterium
TAAAAATTTCATTTACTTATTTGAATATAATTACCATAAATCCCCCTATAACAAATTAATGATTTTGTTTCCATATATCTCGCCTCCTCATAAACACTATACAACCTACGTTGCGGAAATTCAAGCAACGCACGGTTGCGCGGTTGCGTAAATTTACTTTCGGATTTAATGGATTAGAGTTCTCCTACGATGCGCTGATAAAGTATAAGGCAATGACTTGTGATTTTACTTTACTCCATATCTTTTTCTTTTGCAAGAGGTTGTGGCCCATTTGGGCATGCTCCGGCTTAGTCCTCTTGGGCGTTCTTTTTAGGCTGTATCTTGTCATCTGTCAAGGATGCTTCGCACCACTTGTGGCACTGTCCTTGACAGATGGCAGGACACAGCCTCCCTTATAATCAAGAGGACTAAGCCTTTCTTTGACGTTTTACGTCATCATTATAGTCCCCAGATATGCGTATTGAAATATACCATTTTTTTATTTTGCAGTGACATGCTGTGTGATATACTTTCTACATATTTTCCCAATTCTCCATGCCTATTTTTTTCTGACGCTATGATCTGCGTACTACTTAGAATATCATATTCTGCACCTGCCGCCTTTGGCAGTTTCTTTCCTTGATATCGTATTAATTTAAGCATATCCTCGCCGTTTAGATAATACGCCCTTAGTTGTGACATTTTCCTTGCTCCCACTTCACTCCATCCCATTGGCCTGGAACTCATGCGGCTGGACAGCACATGACTTACGTGTCCTTCTGTGCTGCTTCCTTTTACACCATCTTTATGTTTTAACCGAATTCTGGCTGCGGTCCAGTTTGACAAGATATATGCTTTGGCTTCTTCCATACGTTCGATGCCTGTCTCTCCTGTTAGATATCCTTTCAGTTTCTCCACAAGTTCTATGAAATCTGCTTTTGTTTTATTTCGGATCGCTGTACGCAATTCTTCTGCTGCATCTTCCTTACTATCTTTCATGTGACTGGTAAGTTTTGTCAGATACTTCTCCAAATGGAATTCATCCAGCACATGTGTAATTCCTGCAATTCGGTTCATTCCGGCCTTAATCCAACTTCCTCCATCTGAATTAACGTATATTTTCTTTACTTTGCCCAGTTCATAATGATTACTCAGATATTCATATATTTCATCCCAAAATCTCTGGTTTCCTTCTCCGCTATTTACCCCACAGAAGTAGTATGGATTCACGAGACGATGACGTTTACTTTTTGGAGATTCGTTCTCTATTCCCTCATACACATAGACTAGTTTCGTAATCAGACAGTTATTCTTCTGGTGATTTTCGTTTTCTTTTAAATCTCCCTTTTTCTCCCGGAACTGTAGCGATACATGGTCTTCGTCTGCATCAATGTAGAGATAATCCACCACTTTTTTATTTTCCGGCTTTTCCTCATTTTTGGGAAACTCCAGACTATGAATTTTATTTTTTACGGTCTGCTTACTTACCTCCGTTGTCAGACTTACTTCTTCACCACCACGTCGATAAGATGTCTGTACCGCCTCCTCCAGCAGTCTTGCCTCTGCATCCTCTGTGAGCCTTTCGTTTGGATCTATTCCAAGAATACGATCAAGAAGATATTCACTTTTCCCAGTTTCTTTGTTGGTAAACAGTGTTTTGCGAAATACTACGTCTCCAAGAGATGTGGTGAGCTGCTTGCTACTGTGTGCTTCTACTACCCAATGTTTTAGCCGGATCGGACTTTTCTGCAACATCATATCCATTGACTCCAAAGATTCCTTTATCATCTCTAGTCCAAGCTTATGCAGTTCATCTGTGAGTCCATAAACGTATTCTGCCAACTTGGTTGGGTTCTTCATAAAATCATCTTCAAGTTTTTCAAATCTGTTAATGCATTTTTCTTCAAAATATTTTATACTGTTAATCATAGAGGACACCTTCCTTTGTGTGTTTTAGTTCGTCGCTAAATACTTTATCACAAAGTGGTGTCCTCTTCTTCATTAATCCGAATAAAATTTTACGCTAGCTCCCGTTTTACAAAATCTTTTTCTTCCATATTTTTTCAATTTTAAGTATCTGATGATACGCTTCCGGTGTGTCCATATCCTGAAGAATCCAACTTTCATCTGTCGAAACCTGTCGGATCTTCTCCTTGTTTTCTTCCAGAAATCTGTGAAGTCCTCCCTGCTTTTTCCATTTGGATAGCTCCTCCAACATCTTTCTCGAGAGAAGTGGTGGTCTCCCCATTTCCCCATTCACACAAGGCACAACCATATCGCATGAGGTTTCTTCCATTTCAAAAATCACCTGTTTTATCAGTGACGGACTGATAAAAGGGACATCAGCCGGACTGATGAGCGCCCCCTTTGTATCCCTTTTCATCTCTGCTATTCCCATACAGACAGAGGCGAGCATATCATTCCTCTCATAATACGGGTTATAGATACACTGCACGTGCAGATGTCGGATACTTTCCTCTATTTCTTCACGCCGAAAACCGGTAATGACCGTCACATCTTTCACTCCCGCCTGAAGGAAATTGCGAATCGTATGTTCCAGAACCGTTCCCTCACCCAACGGAAGAAGCTGCTTTGGCTGTCCCATCCTTCGAGACATTCCTGCAGCCGTAATGATCGCTTCATATGACATATGCTCCTCGACTCCCTTCTGTCCCATTTCCTCATATGCTTGTAGACAAAAAGGGCATCATCTGAGATGACACCCTTTTCCTGTCTTGTATGCCCCTAAAAAGACATCATATTCTATTAGATCTGTGGACCTGCAGATACCAGAGCTTTACCAGCTTCATTGCCTTCATATTTAGCAAAGTTCTTTGTAAATCTCTGTGCAAGATCTTTTGCTTTTGCTTCCCACTCAGAAGCATCTGCATAAGTATCACGAGGATCAAGGATCTGCGGATCTACGCCCGGAAGTTCAGTCGGAACTTCAAAGTTGAAGTATGGAATCTTCTTTGTCGGTGCATTCAGGATATCTCCATTCAAGATTGCATCGATGATACCACGGGTATCACGGATAGAGATACGTTTTCCTGTTCCATTCCATCCTGTATTTACCAGGTATGCCTTGGCACCGCTCATCTGCATTCTCTTTACAAGCTCTTCTGCATATTTGGTAGGATGAAGTTCCAGGAAAGCCTGGCCAAAGCATGCGGAAAAGGTCGGTGTCGGCTCTGTAATGCCGC
>JAQYAI010000048.1 GCA_029227655.1 bacterium
TCCAAAACCGTCTGTGTCTGTGCTGCCCACATCGTAACCTTAGAGTTCTGTTCCATAGTGCCGCACCTCCTTAACCCATTCTCTTTTGAGTTCCCACATGGTGGCTACCGCATCATTCTGATTGGCAGGAGGCATGGTGAACACTCTTCCCCAGCTATTGAGTATTTTTCGTTTTAACATAGGGTAAAAATTCCCTTTCGAAGTAGAAATCAAGGTATCTTCCTCGGTTACACCATGATATTTCAGTTCTTCTGCATGTTTCTTCGCATCTTCATCGTTTAATGGGACATACCAGTAATTTACGACATATCCCCATGCTTCCATGTTCGCCAGAACCACCTTCTCCTTTGGAACCTCTACCTTTAAGATTACCGTATTTTCTACAGGCTGCAGCATATTTTCCTCTGACACGCACAACCAGATTGGAAAATGTAATTCCTTCGGGATATCAATATATTTTCTCGCCTCATTCGTATACCAGCGGTACAGACCAAGATAAAAATCTGCAATTGTATCATTCTTTATTCGGATATATTCTTCTTTTACGCGATAGACTCCTGTCGTTTCTAATTCTTCCCATACCTGCGGCACCTGCCTGGTCCATAAGGTCATTGTTTCTTTCCCATTCTCACTCATAGTTTTTCCTCCCAAAAAAATGCGGCTGAATCATCAACCGCATTTCCTGCTTTCTGTAATAAACATTGTAAATTCATAAAAGAGTCATTTGGCGGTGATTACTTTTTGAATTTGTTTTTATCCTACCATATCTTTTCTGTTTTGCAAACGCGTTTATTAATTAACCATGTTTTTTACAATTTCTTCTCCTAAAATTGGACATTTTTCACAAAGGATTACGGGATCTTCGCATAATGCTCCAATCCCGATCCCGTATTCTATGAGTTATTTGCTTTTGAAAGTATGAAAAAGACTATTTCTTCTTTGGCTCGATTTTTTCTGTCTTCAACACTTTTGCTGTAGCAAGCATAATACCAAGCATTACTACTGAGAATGGCAACGCTCCTACGATTGACATTGTCTGTAACATATTCAAACCATTTGATGTGAAGAGCATAAGTGCAAGTGCTGTAAGGGACTGAATCACACCCCAAATAACCTTTCTCTTTGTTGTTGGGTTAAGACTTCCATGTGAACTTAACATACCAAGAACGAATGTAGCAGAGTCAGCTGATGTAACAAAGAATGTACAGAGCAGGATTACCACTACCATAGAAATAACTGCTCCTAATGGATATTTCTCTAATACAACAAACAATGCAGTTGATGTATTCTGAATCGCTTCTGTTGCAACATCCACACCTGTATTCATACCAAGCATACCAAAGATTGCAAACCAAAGGGTTGAAACAAGTGCCGGAACAAGCATAACACCTGCACAGAACTCTTTGATTGTACGTCCTTTAGAGATACGTGCGATAAATGTACCTGTAAATGGTGCCCATGCAATCCACCAGCCCCAGTAGAAAATGGTCCATCCACCATACCATCCAGAATCTGAATGCGCACCTACGGTAAAGGAATCACCAACAAAGTTCTGTAAGTAGCAGCCAAGTCCTTCAATCCAACTGTTGAGAATATCTCTTGTTGGTCCAATAAGCAAACATGCCACTGCAAGAAGGGTACATAATACAACGTTTGTATTAGACAAGAACGCAATACCTTTATCCAAACCGGAAATTGCAGATGCCATAAACATTGCTGTAACCACTACAATAATGACAACAAGAACCGTTTTACTTTCCGGAATTCCAAATAATTTATTCAGACCTGAGTTGATCTGCATTGCACCAAGTCCAAGTGAAGTAGCAACACCGGCAACAGTTGCAAAAATTGCAAGCACGTCGATTGTAATACCAAAAGCTCCTTTCACCTTTTCTTCCCCAACAAGCGGAATAAAGATTGAACTAATCAAACTTGGTTTATTCTTTCTGAACATCATATATGCTAATGCAAGTGCAAGTACTGCATAGTTAGCCCATGGATGAAGTCCCCAGTGCAGAAATGCTTTTCGAATAGCAAAAGATGCAGCTTCTGCTGATCCAGATTCATATGCACTGATAGGAGAAATCCAGAAGTTCAAAGGTTCTGCAACACCCCAGAATACAAGTCCAATACCCATACCAGCTGAGAATAACATAGCAAACCATGTCATAAAACTATAATCAGGTTTTGCATCGTCAGGCCCAAGCTTTACATTTTTATATTTACTGAAAAATCCAAGCCATACAATAAAGATTACGAACGAAGTCATAATAAGAGCATACCACCAACTGAAGTTCGTTGTGATAAAACTAAATGCAGCATTTGCCGCTGCTTCAAAACTCTTAGGCAATACGAGTCCCCATACTACTAAGATACCACATACAATCAAAGAAATAATGAAAGTCTTACTTAACTTTTTATTATTATCCATAAAGTTACCTCCATTCCCTTTTGGCGGTGCCTTAGGGAGCACCGCCTGTTTTTCTCTTAGAAAACATTTAAAATTATATTCAAATCTTAAATCTATACTTTAAATACTGTCTGTTCTTCGATATCTGTAGCAAGTGCTTCCACAGCAACTTTTGTTCTATGATAACGAAGTTTCCACTGATCCTCTTTTGATGTTCCTGGATCTCCAAGTGGATAAGGAATAGAAATTGTAGGTACAATTCTGTTAGCTCCAACCGTCTTAGATACAGGAATCAGGTTACACATATGAACGATTGGGAATCCGGCACGTTCAATTTCTTTTACCATCGTTGCACCGCAACGTGTACAGGTACCTCATGTAGAAACCATGATACATGCATCTACACCATCTTCCTTCAGATATGGAATGATTTCTTTTGCCATACGAGAAGCTTCTGATTCTGTTGTACCTGTTCCTACTGTTGTGTAGAAGTAGTTATGAAGCGTTCCAAACACACCTTCTTTTTCCAGTGCGCGAAGTGCATCAACTGGTGTGATTACGTCTGGGTCTGCGTCAGCTGCTGCAGGGTCGAATCCAGCATGTACTGTCTTAAATACACCGCCTTCAAGTCCGTCTGCTCCTTCAATGTTGTAACGTCCCCAACGGGTTGCTGATGCAGACTGAATACGGTCTGGGTTATCAACAGGAACGATACCACCCGTATTAAGAAGCGCAATTTTGGCATGGGCAAGATCTTTCACAGCCGGTGCAATCGGAACTCTGTCAATCTTTGGAATCGGTGTTTCTGTTACGAATGGTTCCCCATTTACTTTCTTCAGAAGCATTTCGATCATACGCTCAGAAGCCGGTTTTTTGTCTGGTCTGAAGTATTCTTTACGGATTCCGCGTGGGAAGTATCCTTCGATTGCTGCTGGTCCGATTTCTTCTCCATCAAGAATCTTATTTGCAAGATTTACCATTGCTTTTACGTCCTGACGCATCTTAGAAGCAATGTTTCCACCCTGTAAAATATACATATCTTTCTTGAACATCAGAACACCTGGTGTTTCAACGTTCATAGAAGTTACTACAGGTACTCCAAATTTTTCTTTTACTGCTTTACAGATTGTTCCGCAGGCTACAGTGTAACGTCCTGCCTGGAACGCTGGTCCTGCCAAAAAGATATCAAATTCTTTTCCTTCTAACATTCCAAGAATCTGTTCTACTGCCCAGTCTGTTCTGCTTCCCATACAGTTATCTCCGCAGATGATTGTGTGTGTTACATCTGCATGAAGTCCTGCATTGATTGCAGTTGCAGGTCCAATAAGACCTTCATGAATTGTCGGTTCATAATCAGCGGTATCTTCTCCACCGATTTGACCGAAAAACTGATTAATGTATACAATCGCTTTCTTACTCATCTTCTTAGCTCCTCCCTCAATCTTAGTAATCCATCATCTGTTTTGTTGACCATCCAACTACCTGGTCAGAGCAGAAGAGACCATTATTTTCCATGATAATTGAGCCGTCTTCTCTTACAGATGGTCCGAGTTTTTCATCATAATCCCATCCACCTGAATTTCCGTCTCTTCCAAGTGCTTCCAGTTCACCAAGAACGGTTTCCATTGGAGGAAGTTCAATCAATTCACCTACGTTACCACATGATACGATAGCATCACATTTTTCATCTAATGCTACAAATGGCTGACCTGCACCATCACGACCAACTGATTCATTTGTTACACCAATAACTTTTACACCAGCATCTTCAAGGGCTACGATTGTTCCGATAAAGTCAGCATCCGGATTTCCGTATCCTTCTTCTGCAACAACGGCTGCGTCAGCTCCCACCTGTACAGCAAGGTTAGCTACAAACTGTGAAGCGCGTTCTTTCTGAAGAAGAGCTACGTTTAAGTTTGACATAATGATGCCAAGGAAGTTGATTGTCTTTCCATGTTCTCTGTAAAGAGCTTTGATATTTGGTGTATTCTGGAAATCATATGTAGACCATTTTGAAGAGCATGGCATGAAACTTCCTGATACGATACATCCGTCAAATATTTCATTCGGATGCATAAGTGTTGGAAGGAAATGATTCAGATCCCATCCATACAGTAAGTCATTATATCCCATTGCTTCCATCTGTGACTGTGGCTGCATTACATATACTACAGATGGAAGTTTTTCAACTTCTTCTCCACGATTTCTTATGCTGCCAAGTTCATAAACTTCTTCTTCTTCTGGCTGAAGGTCTTTTACACATGCTGCAAAATATTCTGCAAGTTTATGACCTGCTCTTCTGAGCGCATCATTCATCTTCTGCTGTTCATATCTTTCGAACTCTTCATTTGTATCGGCTACAAGAACGATATTCTGAAGGCCTCCAAAGTATGTTAATTTCTGTCCTGGACCTGACATATCGATGAGACCATCCTGGAATCCACCCCAGTGTCTTCCTACTACAAGAACACTTGTGTTCTTAAGTGCATGTACCGTTCCTTCTCCTGCCTGTCTAAGATCTGTTGTGTATCCTGGAAAAATTCCCTTTCCATCTGGACGTACACGAGGTTCAATTGCTTCTTTCACAGGGCACAAACGAATTTTGTCACCTGGTTTAGCAATATAAAGATCTGCTTCTGTAATTCTTTCGTCCTCTTTTACAAAAGCAAGTGCCTCTTCTTTGTTAATCGTTAATACACCATCTTTGTAAGATAATTCATCTCCAAATACGATGTCTTTTACATAGAAATTACCAATCGTAAGTTTCATTGCAAATCTCCTTTCTTTTTCATTCCCTCTTTGAACTGTCTTTATTTTAACACAATTATTTATTTTTGTAAACACGTTTATTATTTTAAATATGTTTCTATTTTAAACAAATTTTTCACTCAATTTTTATGAATTATAGACAAATCCTAATATATTATTATTATTTTCTATATATATCTAAAAAAAGCAACGGAATTCAACACAGTTTTTTCCTTTCATAGTAAAACAAAATATGTTATAATAGGGATATTATCACTAATTTATAAGAGGTGTTGATCTTGACGAAATCAAAAAAAGAGATTCAGAACGAACGGAAAATCCGTTACTTTATAGAAGCCGCCTGGAAAATTGAGGATTCAGAAGGATTAGAAGCTATTACAGCCAGAAAAGTAGCTGATTTGGCCGGTTATAATGTTGCAACATTATACAATTATTTTGAAAATCTTGACCATTTACTTGCGTTTGCATCATTGCGTCATTTACGCAATTATGCATTGGCTCTCCCAAAATATACAGAAGGAATCGAAAATCCTCTGATTCTGTATATGAAGACATGGGAGTGTTTCAATTACTATGGTTTTCTTGAACCAGCTGTCTACAAAAATCTATTCTTTGGAAAATTTACCTGGAACTATAATGCTTCCCTGGAAACATACTATAATATTTTCCCAGAACAACTTCCAAAAGATGGATTACGCTTCTACCCAATGCTTCATGAGCGGGAACTTCACAAACGTGATTATAAGTGTCTTCTTGCATCAGCTGAAGCGGGATATATTCCGATGGACAAAGTAAAAATTATTTCTGATATGAATGTTCTCATTTATCGTGGGATGTTAGACCGTCTATCTGAACCAGGATTGGAATATTCAGCGGAAGAAATGGCAAGAACAGTTACCAGCTATCACGCTCACACCATGTTAAGTTTTGGTGTTCCACGCGAATATCTGGAAGAGTTTTTGGTAAATTAGAATCAAAACAAAAAAAGATAATGTTGCTAATATAAATCAGCACCATTATCTTTTTCTATTTTTGACATTTGACAATTTTCATATTTTCACTTTCACCCGGCACGGATACCCCTGGGCAAAATAATCAAACAGCTGAAATCCGATTTCTTCCATTAATACTAATTCCGGTTTGATTTTATGTTCCATTAACCATTGGTTTAACTGTGAAAAATCAACATCCCGGTTTACGACGTTCACAATACAGCAGGCATACTCTCCTTCTGGAATTACGTGATAGTTTTCCTCGTTAACTACATCTTCCATATCAGATTCAAACTCTGCATACTCTCCAATCTTCATAAATTTATTTTTCTCTATTCCTTCCGGATTCATGATAAACCCAGAACTTCTACGAAACGAATCGGTTCTCTTTAGCACATTTTTTGTCGCTTCCAAAAATTTAGAATGATAATCTTTCATATTATTCTCATTTTCTGCGTAGATAACTCTCCTTTCTTGAAAATGTTCTACTGTAATCTGAGATGGTACCGTAATACTTTTCACCATATTATACTGCTCAACATACCAATCAATATCTTCTGCCACTTTTTTATAATAATTGCTTCGGGTCATTGCTTCTTCCTGATGCACTTTCATCATCTCAATAATTTTCTGACTATCCTTTGTCAGAAGGATATCCCGGATTACCGGAATTGGTATACCTAAATTTTTACAACAAATAATAATATCTAACTGCCAGAATTGTTTATATGTGTAATAACGATATTTTGTTTCAGGATTTACATATTGTGGCTTAAAAAGATTGATTTTGTCATAATATAATAGAGTATCCTTGGATACACCTGTCATTTTACTGACCTCTCCTACCGTGTACATATCTCCCTTCATGTTTTCTCCTCTTTTGTCTAATTCATTCTTTTTGACGGATTTTGACAGGAGCATGGAACACCGCACATACATTTTCCACAGGCATCTCCTATTCCGCTTGGGTATATTGGAACGATTTTATCGTATATCTGTTCATTGCATTTATGTCGGTCAAACGTAATCTTATCTGTTTCCTCTCTAAATGCCTGATTTGGGCATCTTCTCATACAGGCTTTACAACTTCCATTGCGATAATATAGACAATATTCTTCTTCTACAAATGGTGTTTTTTCCAGTTCCATGTCTGTAATAATGCTTCCAAGCCTTCCGCAACATCCCTGATCTGTAATCAGTACATGATGTACACCAAACTTTCCTATTCCTGCAATAAATGCTGCACTTTTATGTGACCAGTCACTGATCAGTTTTTTCTCATCATAATTATACGTAGGCGGAAGCATTGATGCATGCCACCCTTGTTCCTTTAACCATTCATGAAGCATTTTATTAATGCCTACAATCAGATTATTTGTATCAATATTTGCAATATCCCATGCACGGGAACTTTCTTCCTCGAAAATATTACTTTTCACAATTTCTTCAGAAAATGGCAAAAAATATACAATAACACTTCTGGCACCAGGTACGATTTCTTGTGGCAAGGCATGGTTAGGGCCAATTATTTCTTTTAAATCTTTAAATTTCTTATCCTTTGCATCAGCAAATCCTACCACTGGCTTTCTCCAACTGGTTTCTGGCTGCATCTCTTTTTTGAATTTCTCTACATATGCATTAATCAATTCAGTAATTTTCTCTGTCATAAAATCAGCTCCTATATTTTATCTTTTTTACTTTCTGACTTCATTTTAAACTACTGAGTTACTCCAGAGTCAATGCTTCTCGCAATTATTGTACATTTTAGCAGCCAACTTGTAAAAAAGTGTGCTGAGTACACTCTCAGCTCCCCTGCCCCTCATTCTTGAGGCGTGGGGGTTTTCTTTGTGTTTCTTTATTGTAAAATAATTACATGAGTAATATATTACAAACGATTTTTATTGATTATTATGAGCATATCCTTTACGAACTTCATCCCAGACAAACTGAAGTTGAAAACATCTCCAAGATGATCCATTGTGGCGATCCATCCTATGGTGGTGCCTTTTTTGTGTGTCCAGATTGTGGTGAAATGAAATTTACTCCTTTTCGTTGTAAATCCCGTTTCTGTCCTACTTGTGGTAACATGTACAATCTGAGACGTTCTTTCTCCATGTCCTGCAAACTAATTTCTTGTGTACATCGGTATTGTGTTTTCACTATCCCTGAAGAGCTTCGTATTTATTTTCTCAAAGACCGTTCGCTTTTATCCTGTCTCTTTCATTCTGTCAGAGATGTCGTTCTCCGTATGTTTTCCAAAATGAATAAAACTGAAAATTTTACTCCTGGTCTTATTTATGTTTTACATACCTTCGGCAAAGATTTAAAATGGAATCCCCACATCCACGCTTTCATCGCCGAAGGCTGTGCAGGTAATTTTACTGTTTGGAAACCTGTAAAACATTTTGACTACACTTTTCTAAGAAATGCTTTTCGCAAAGTCCTTCTTGAACGTCTTACGAATAAAATCGGTAAATCGTTCCGAAAAGCTAAAAATGAAATGTACACCAAACACGCAGACGGATTTTACGTCCGTGCAAAGTCTAATCTTTGTACACCGGATATCACAATCAAATACATTAGTCATTATCTTGGACGCCCTACTATTGCAACTTCTCGCATTGATAAATACGATGGTGAATTTGTGACATTTCATTATACTCGTCATGAAGATAATAAAACCATTACCGAATGTATTCCTGCCTTGGATTTCATCAAAAGGTTAATTGTACATATCCCTGAAAAGCATTTTAAAATGTTACGCTACTATGGCATCTATGCCAAGCATCACAGGCAGGAAAGGAAACTGCATAAATGTATCTCTACTGAAAAGAAACGATATCTTCGTACGCTTCTTAATTGGAGACATTCCATTCTTCTTTCTTTTGGATATGATCCTCTGAAATGTCCAAAGTGTGGCACTTCTATGTTGGTGTTGGAAGTTTACCACAAAAAACAAAAAACTTCATAATCAAAGTCATCGCGAAATCGCCAACTTTCGCTCTTTTGTTATGCCCTTTTTTATTTCCCATACATTATACACTATTTTTCACGATTTGAGAAATTTCCTATAAAGCAAAAAAATATCCGACGCAGTATTGCGCCGGATATTTCTTTCTCCATAAATAAATAGGAAAGGCATTGTACTAGATGTTATCAAATTCGTCCACGATTTCCTGGGACGGCGGAGCCGTTACGAGGCTCACAATTACAATGGCCAGACAGGCACAGATAAATGCAGGGAGAAGCTCATAGATACCAAAGATGCCGCCCATCGGTGCGATGAGGAACTTCCATACAAATACCATAACTCCTCCGACAATCAGTCCGGCAAGCGCCCATTGCGGTTCGAGCGTCTCCAAAACAGGGCAAAAAGCATTACCGGTCCAAAGGTTGCACCGAATCCAGCCCAGGCGAAGGATACAATACGGAACACAGAGCTGTCAGGATTTCGTGCAAGAAACACAGCAATCACAGCAATGATAAGAACCGTAGCACGAGCCATTATCATAGATGCTTTCTTCGACAGATTCAATCCAAAGCAGTCGTTTAAAAGATTGTGAGACACACTGGATGCTGCTGCCAGAAGCTGCGAATCCGAAGTAGACATGGTGCATGCGAGAATTCCTGCCAGAATGAGACCGGCCAGAACGATTGGCAGTGCACCATAATTGCTCAATAGCATTGCAATTTTAATAATCAGAGTCTCAGACTACGCAGAGCCTTCCAACACCTCGATAGCACCGGCTTTGCTCATGGATAGGCCGATGATTCCGATGAAGATTGCTATAGACATAGCGATTACGACCCAGACGCTGGCAATACGACGGGAAAGTTTCAGCTTTTCTTCATTCTCAATTCCCATGAATCGAAGCAGGATATGCGGCATACCGAAATATCCCAGCCCCCAGGCAAGGGTTGAAGCAATGGCAAGTCCTCCGTAAGGGGAAGATGTTTGGGTCACTGCATCATGAATCGACGTGAGACTCAAATATCCGCTGAGATTACCAGCATTCTCCAAAACAACATCCAAGCCTCCTGCCATATTGACACCGAAAACCACGACAATGACCAGGGCAATCGTCATGACGATACTCTGAATCAAATCTGTAGTGCTGGCGGCCAGAAAACCACCCAGGGCTGTGTAGGCAACAATGATAATTGCACTGACAATCATAGCCGGAAGATAGGGAACGCCGAACAGAGTGGAAAATAATTTTCCACATGCGGCAAATCCTGATGCCGTATAAGGTACGAAGAAAATTACGATAATAATTGCTGCGATGGCAAGTAATAAATGACTGTTGTCACGATAGCGATTTGAGAAAAATTCTGGTATGGTGATAGAATTATTCGCTTTTGCTGTATAACGACGCAGTCCTTTGGCAACAATCAACCAGTTCAAATATGTACCAATGGCAAGACCGATGGCCGTCCATCCTGCTTCTGCACATCCAGAAAGATAAGCGACTCCCGGCAGCCCCATGAGCAGCCAGCTACTCATATCAGAGGCTTCGGCACTCATAGCAGTGACGATTGGACCGAGTTTTCTTCCTCCAAGGTAGAAACCACTGACATCGTTGTTTTTCCGTGAATAGTAAAGTCCAATAAAAATCATTGCCGCCAAATAGGTGATATTCACAATTAAAATTCCAGTTACTGATCCTGACATTACTCAATCTCCTTTTTACATTTTTTAACACTGAATGTTGCGATTATATCACAAACAAAATCAGACTGTAACACAGAACAAAATATAGACTAATGTACAGAATAAAAGATAAATGCAACCAATTTTCACATGATAATTCAATGTTTTTTTATAGACTACATTATAGACCTATTTTCGCATAAATAATAAACATAATTTTTATTTGCATATTTTACATAAAAATATAGGAATAACAGAGCTACTATAGCTTTTCAGAGAATATTCTCCATTGCAGATACACCAGTCATACAAGAGTGCACGTTCTGCGATGGCATACATTTTCACCAGTTCATTAACAGAAAGGTCTGTGCGGAATTCACCACACTCCTGCCCTTCCTGACAAATTTTTCGAAGCAGTTTATAGTAAAAACGGTTGCGATCCAGCAGATACTTTTCCCCTTTGGTGACGAGCTGAGTGGAAAGCAGGTGGGCGAGAAGTTCCATCGAAATACTGTTTTCAATCATGGTAAACAATTCCTGATTAAGAAAGATCAGTTTTTCAAAACAGGTACGATGCATGTCAAGCTGTTGCTCCAATTCTTCATATTTTTCATCAAATAAATAAGAAAGTGATCCAAGAAGCGCATCTTTTCCCTCAAAATAATGATAAAAAGATCCCTTGGATGTTCCTGACTCAGCAATGATCTCGTCAATTGTTGTCTCATCATACCCCTGGTCATAAAAGAGTTTCCAGGCGGCTGATATGATTTTCCCCTTCGTATTTTTCGTTCGTTTTCGGCTCATAATGAACATCCTTTCTTTTTCGCTATTTACATGAAAATACGGAAAATACAACCGAATATTCAATCAAAAAACCTGCCACATTTTTGCGACAGGTCTTTCACATTAAGGATTTTTACAACCCTTTCCATTTATCATTCCTTACTCTGCAATTGTCTGTAAATATTCCTCTATTGCTGTATAGTCTACTTCAACTACCTCTCTTGGCCGGCTGTCCTGATATGCATCTACTGCTGAATATCCAACCCATCCAATCAGCACGACCGCAACTACAGCTCCTATTACTCTGCGGATCGCTTTCTCTCTTTTCTTCTTTGCCATAATCTGCTTACGGTTCGCTTTTTCTTCTTTGTAACGATTTACTTTTTCCTGACTCATTCTATAAAAACTCCTTTAAATATAATCTTTTCAAATTTAACTATTTTTTATCTTATCACAGCTTTTTAATAGAAACAAGCATTATGTCTCCAATTTTATTCGATTTGATACCCCCAGAGCTATTCCCATTTCCGTCATCAAAAAGAATACGGACGATCCTCCATAGCTGATGAAGGGTAAGGTAATACCTGTGTTCGGAATCAGATTAGTAACTACTGCCACATTTAAAATAACCTGAAGCGCAATATGGGCAAATACTCCTGTCACGATCAGCGCACCGTATTTATCCGGTGCATTTTGTGCAATGAATAATAATCGATATAACAGAAGTCCGAAAAGAACCAGTATCATCATTGCCCCAAAAATTCCAAGTTCTTCACAAATAACCGTCAGGATCATATCATTCTGTACCTCTGGAATATACATTTTCTGTGCACTATTTCCGAGCCCTTTTCCAAAAAAACCGCCGGAACCAATTGCATATAATCCCTGTACTGTCTGATAAGATAAGTCGGCTGCATATTTTTCCGGGTGAAGCCACGCAATGATACGTCTCAGACGGAAATTATCACTGTTCTCCAGGGTCATTCCTAAAACGACTGCCATCACAACAAAGGCCGACAGACCTGCTCCTGCTATCCCCACAAAAATCTTTGTCTGCTTATGTACCACAAACAGCATTATGATAACCATGCCGAATACGATAATTGCAGTACTTAAGTTATCTGTCCAGACAAATACACCAAGAAATGCCACTATTCCCCATGCAAGGACAATGCGTGTTCCTTCCCATTTGTGAATCTTATTTCCTAATTTGCAGATCAGATATGGTATAAAGATAACGATTGCAATCTTCATGATCTCTGACGGCTGAATCTGCCCTATGACCGGAAATTTTAACCATCTTCTTGCTGAATTTCGAGTAATTCCAAGTGGTGTGAAATACACCAGTCCCATCATGAACATAGCTATAAGATACGCAACTGTAGATACCTTTGCATAATAATGATAATCAATTTTAGATATCCCCAGCATCCATAAGAGACTGACTGCGCTAAAAAGACCTTGTCGCTTAAAGAAGTACATCGCGTCGCCCATTTCCGTCATACCTTCGTAAGAGCTGCTGCTGTAGAGCATTACCAGCCCAAAGCACATCAGAAACACAATAACTGCGACCAGATTATAATCAAAATATTGAATTGTTCTATTCTTCTGAACCCTTTTTGCCATTTTATACTCTCCCTTATTTTACAGCTATAAATGCTATTTCATGAGTATAACACAGTTTTTCCAATTTGTACAAGAACTGGACGATTTTTTATCTTTCAACTTATTGGCTCTTTTTTTGATTTGTGTTACACTTAATAAAATGGAGGAACGATTATGACAAAAGAAGAATTATATCAGTCTATTTATTCTCATGATACAATTTATATCCCACCACATGAAGAAGGGAGTGCCCCGCTGGAAGTAGCCCTCGGCTGCAGCTGGCACAAATGTACATTCTGTGACTTTGCACGCGACAAATTCTGTATTCATCCTCTGGAAAAAATTGAATACAATATTCGGATTCTCGGACAGCTTCAGCCTTACAATACACGCATGTTTCTATTAGGTGAAAATGCATTTGTCATGAATACAGAATATCTGTTGAAAATATTAGAATTAAAAGACCGCTATATGCCAAATGTGAAATCATTTGCCATGTATTCCCGCATTGATGATATTTTACGAAAATCTCGTGAAGAATTAATATTAATCAAATCAAAAGGTCTTTCCGGACTTCATATCGGAATTGAAAGTGGAAGCGATCCTATTTTATTACAAAGAAATAAAGGTGTTACCACCCCTCAAGCGTTAGAAGCCCTTGAAATGCTGGATGAGATAGGAATTGACTACCACATTACTCTTATTCCAGGACTTGGAGGCCGCACATTTTCCAAAATGCATGCTCTGGAAACAGCTGCATTTCTGAACAAAATACATCCGAAATCTGTCTGGTGCCTGAAATTAAAATTGTGGGAAGGTACCCCTTTATATGAAGAAGCACAAAATGGATATTTCGATATGATGTCACCGGTGGAAATTCTCCTTGAGGAACGTTTAATGATTGAACATCTTACTTTAGAAAATTGTTTTTATGTAGATAGTACTGTATTAGATACTTATACGATTCAGGGAACACTTCCACAGCAAAAGCAACAACTTCTTAGTGCGATTGATTATTTACTTTTGCTCCATACATCTTAAATTACAGAACAGGAGGATTTGGTATGCCTATTTTTTATGCACATCATCATTTTGGCGAACAAGTCTGTAAAGAACTTCCAGATGAACTTCAGGAAATCATTTATAAATATTATCCGCAGTTCCAGATTGGTCTGCAGGGACCGGATATCTTTTTCTTTTACAGATCGTCTGAAATCCGTGTTCCCAAATATGGACATGAATTACACTCGGTTTCCGCATACCCATTTTTTCAGAATGCACTAAAGGTCATTCGTGAAAAAGGGCGCAATTCACCTGAATACGCTTATCTGATTGGATATATCTGCCACTTTATCCTGGACAGCGAATGTCATCCGTATGTTAATAATTGTGTGGTCCGGTTAAATGTCCCGCACCTTGAAATTGAACAGGAATTTGAAAAAAAACTGATGCGTTCTAACAAACTGGATCCATTTACTTATCCAACCTATAATCTTGTTCCGACGGATAATCTGACTGCGAAAACGATCTACCCATTTTATGATCACATTGACCCAGTTACTGCCAAAAAAGCTCTGCAGGACCTGAAAGCTGTAAGAAAAGCGCTCAACTCGCCGAACCGACTTCAGACAATAACAGTCAGCACCAGCATGAAACTTCTGAAAAGACACGATGAATATAAAGGCTATATTCCACAACATAAAGACAATCCAGTTTGTCGCGAAACAAATATTGGTCTTATGAAACGTTTCAATACTTCTCTTCCAACAGCTGTGGAAATTATTAAAGATTTTGACAACACAGTGCAGACTGGGAAAGCTCTGAATCGTCGTTTTAACTGGACATTTGGATAATAAAAATGCTATAATGAAAAAGTTGACTGCATTTTTATAGAAAAGAGGAATAATGAAATGCCAATCAGAGTTCAAAATAATTTGCCAGTAAAAGAAATTCTCGAACATGAAAATATATTTGTCATGGATGAACACCGTGCGCTTCACCAGGATATCCGTCCATTAAAAATCGGACTTCTAAATTTAATGCCATTAAAAGAAGATACAGAATTGCAAATCCTGCGAATGTTATCTAACACACCACTTCAGGTGGATGTAACTTTCGTTATGGTTTCAGGTCATCAGTCAAAAAATACTCCTGCAAGCCATTTGAATCAATTCTATAAACGATTTGAGGAAATCAAATCCGAAGGGTTTGATGGATTTATCATTACAGGTGCACCGGTAGAACAGATGCCTTTCGAAGAAGTAGATTACTGGGATGAATTAAAAGAAATTATGGAGTGGACCAAGACACATGTAACTTCAACATTACATTTATGCTGGGGCGCCCAGGCCGGGCTCTATTACCATTATGGAATCAACAAGGAACCTTTAGATAAAAAAATGTTCGGAATCTTTGAACACAGGGTACTGAACCGTAAATCTCCTCTTGTAAGAGGATTTGATGACGTATTCTATGCACCACATTCAAGACACACCGAAGTTCCTCTTGATAAGATTCTGGCTGATGCAAGGCTGAAAGTCCTCGCACTTTCTGACGAAGCAGGTGCCTTCCTTATCATGAATGACGAAGGACGCCAGATTTTTGTAATGGGACATCCAGAGTACGACCGCATCACTTTAGATCAGGAATACAAACGTGATCTTTCCAAAGGTCTTCCAATAGACCTTCCAAAGAACTATTATACAAATGATGATCCAAATACAAAGCCACTGCTCACATGGCGTTCTGCGGCAAATAACTTATATACGAACTGGCTGAATTACTATGTATACCAGCTCACTACATACGAAATGGCTTATATAAAATTATAACACAAAATGAAAGTAAATAGACATCAGACCGTTAAGTCGATGTCTATTTTTCTTACCCTGATTCTTATCGCAGATAACCAAAAAACACCTGCTTTAAGCAGATGCCTCTTGTATTCTCTATACCTTCAAAACCACATACGAATCAATCTACATCCATCTTCCTATCCATTACCTTCTTGGTTATGCCCTCGACCGATTAGTAACAGTCAGCTCCATGCATTACTGCACTTCCACCTCTGTCCTATCTACCTTGTCGTCT
>JAQYAI010000049.1 GCA_029227655.1 bacterium
TTCACATTTCCCGAATTCGCTTTGCTGATTTCAAACAGATCCTCAATCAAGACTTTCAGTCTTTGAGATTTCTGATCAAGTGTGTCTATATAGGACGCTCTCTGTTCTTCTGTGATTCCCTCCTGCTTTAAAAGATCCACATATGTGATAATTGCGGTGAGCGGTGTCTTCAGATCATGTGAGACATTGGTAATCAGCTCTGTCTTCATATTCTGGCTTCTCGCCTCTTCACGGACCGCCTTTGCAAATCCTTCTTGCACACGTTCCAATTCTTCTCCAAGCGGGGCAAAGATTCCAAGGTCTTCGTCCATTGTAATCTTCAGATTTCCATCTGCCATTCCTTCTGTCACATTAAGTACGCTCTGATACTGTCTCTGCAGTTTTTCTCCATATTTCCGGAGAATCACATAAAGTGCGATGGAATATATGATGAGTCCTGCAAGACCAAATACCCACATACAGCACAGAATCGTAAGAATTACAAAATTCGCCAAAACTACTTTTACAATACTTTTATTCAGCCCGTAAGCGATGTCAATATCTGTCACCCACTGGTAAAACTGACTGAGTTTCTTTACGATCCATCTGAAAAATCTAACAAACAACAGGCGGTTTTTCACATATTCTTTTGGAGCGCAGAAAAATTGCCTCACATTTGCAAACACAATGTATTCCATCAGGAAGCAGACTGCCCAGCCGAGGAAATTTAGAACCAGTACAATTCCATATACAAGCTCCGCACTCATGACATACCCAATGATTTCAAAGCCTGCCGAATCCTGCGCGATAGCCGCTTGTATATCAGCAAATCTTGAAAAGCACATTGCTTCAAACATAAGTGTTGCCATGCCTGCTGCTGCCATGCAAAGTACAGCATTTATTTCGAATGGCATGGAGAATAGTTTTTCCAAGCCTGTATCAAGCTGTTTGAAGAACGGAAGCACGAGTGCCATCAGTGCTACAAACACAGCCAGAATTGCGATAATATACATGACACCATTCTCCAGATAAATTTCTTCTGAAGAAGTGATATGGCTATAATATCCTTCACTATATTCCCATATAAAACTTGAGTTTTCATTAATCAGAAATACGCCTCGGATACTCTTCGGAAGCAGCTCTTTCGCAACAATATCTTCTCCATACATGTTATTATATTCTGTCACATTTCTTTCATACTGGGCAACAGAAGCCTTCACATCAGCATATGGATCTCCATAAAAATCATACTCACTTCCAGGAAGACCTTCGAATTCAATATTTCTCAATTTGCCAAATGCATCAAAATCAAAAGTCAAATACGCAACATACCCTTCATTTCTTAGATTTTGTTGCAATTCTTCCGTCGGCTCCTCGACAAATCCTTTCAGATCTTCTTCGGTATTTGTCCTGAAATCCGTTTTTTCATCTGACTGATATTCTACATAATATGATGTTTCTGCATCTATCCGGTTATAATCTGTATACCATTCATACTCATCAAGAGCATCAATTCTTACCTCTGTTTCCGGATGCATCGCCTGAAGCATTTCAGCGTATAAATAGTAGGTTGCCTCCACGGCATAATTCACAAAATTATCTTCTATTTCGCAATAATAAGAATCGACATATTCCTCTGTGTCATCTCCATACTTCTCCCTTTTTTCGAAATACTGTTCTTCCATTCTCGGATAGAGCGCTGTCAGAATCAGCGCTGGAATTAAGACGATCAAAGAAATAATGAGCGTTGTCAGTTTATGAGTTTTTTTCAATTTTGTATCCAACTCCCCACACCACCTTTAAGTATTTTGGTTCTTTCGGGTTATATTCTATTTTTTCCCGAATGTTACGTACATGAACCATCACTGTATCTGTGTTGATCGCACTTTCATTCCAGACTCTCTCATAGATTTCGTCCGCTGAAAATACGCGACCCGGGTTTCTCATCAGAAGGGAAAGAATTTTAAATTCAATCGGAGTTAATTTGGTAAGCTCTCCGTCCACACGAACTTCTTTGGTATCTTCATGCAACTCAAGACCACCGATCGTGTAAACATTCTTATTTGCCTCATTCTCCTTCGCATTTGCAATTTCCATATACCTTGCATAACGACGAAGGTGGGAATTCACTCTTGCCAGAAGCTCCATTGGCTGAAATGGTTTGGTCACATAATCATCTGCACCCATATTAAGTCCCATGATTTTATCCACTTCTTCTGATTTTGCTGAAAGCATGATGACCGGAAAATCATATTCTTTTCGAAGCCGCATGACCATATGTATTCCATCCATTCTCGGCATCATAACATCGACGATCGCCAGGTGGATTTCTTCTTTCTTCAGCACTTCCAACCCTTCGATTCCATCGCCCGCCTTGGATACTTTATAGCCCTGACTTTTTAAATAAATTTCAATTCCGTCTCTGATCTTCTCATCATCTTCGACAATCAATACATGATATGTTGTCTCGTTCATCTCGTTACTCCCTTTCCGCTACAGTTCTTTCATGTATGAGTATATCATAAAATTCAATTCAAAAAAGAACCTTTAGAAAAACCAAAAGATTTTCTAAAGATTGACAAATCCTTATTTTCGGAATACACTCCTTTTATCTGATATTTTAGGAGGATTTGTGTTATGTCTATCGAAATTGCAAAAGCTTATTTTAAGAAATTTGATATGGATACGCGCATCTTAGAATTTGAAGTATCCAGCGCCACGGTTGAACTTGCTGCACAGGCAGTTGGCTGTGAACCGGCCCGCATTGCTAAGACTTTATCTTTCATGGTGGAGGAACAACCTATTCTTATCCTCACTGCCGGCGATGCCAAGATTGACAATTCAAAATATAAAGCAATGTTCCATAAAAAAGCAAAAATGATGACTCCGGAGGAATTGGAAACTTATGTAGGACATGCCATCGGTGGTGTCTGCCCATTCGGAATCCCGGAAAATGTTGCTGTATATCTTGATAAATCACTTACAAGATTTGAAACTGTATTTCCAGCCTGCGGCAGCAGCAACAGCGCCATTGAACTTACTATTTCAGAACTGGAAAAATATTCGAACTTTACAGAATGGGTCGATGTATGCAAGAACTGGGAGGCATAGAATTACATCTATACCTCCCAGATTTTTATTCTTCCTCTTTATGCTCGCTTTTCTCTTTTCTTCTCTTTGCAATAACCAGCAAAACTGCCGCAACCGCTGCAGCCAGCTCTATGACTGCAAGTGCTGTTTTTCCCTCTGACAGGGACTCAAGCCCCTCTCCGACAAAAAACAGGAAAACCACAAGAACGAGCAGATTCATCATATATTTATTTTTTAATATCTGCATTCTACTTCCCTACTTTTATAAATCTGCAACATCAATCTGTTTTCCGTCTACCCAGATACGTTCCAGATCATAGAACAAGCGATTTTCTCTGTCAAATACATGAACGATAATATCGCCGAAATCCATAAGAACCCAACTTCCAAGTCCGTGTCCCTCTGTCTGTTTCAGTGGATATCCGGCCTTTTCAAGTGCTTCTTCTACATTGTCTACAAGTGCTCTTACCTGGCTTTCGTTACTACCATTGCAGATGATAAAGTAATCTGCAAGAACAGATACGCCAGCAATATCGATGATACGGATATCTTCGGCTTTTTTCTCATCTAATGCTGCGTAGGCGAGCTTTACCATTTCTTTTGATGTTTCCATACTCATTACGCCAACTCCTTTTTAATACTTTTATAATATAAGTATGTTTTTTCTGTCATCGGGTCGACAACACTTCCTTTTGACTTTAAGTATACTAAAGAATCCTCCAGAATTCTATATAAACAGGCATCTAAATCGCAAAATGCAAGCTTTCGCACTTCCGCAAGATTCGGCAGTGGTTTTCTCCCTGCTTCTATATAGTCTGCAATATAGATGATTTTATCCAGAAGAGTCATTTCGGGACAACCTGTTGTATGAAATCTGATTGCCCGTAAAATACTTTCATCTGTGATTCCATATTTTTCTTTCGCAAGGAATGCTCCCAGTTTTGCGTGAAGAAGCCCTGGATTATCCTTTTCAGCCTCCGCTATTTCAATGTGATTTTTTTTGCACATTTTGATCTTTTCCTCTGCCGGAATGCATTTTGCACAGTCATGCAGAAGTCCGGCAAGAAGTGCCCGGTCCATATCTTCCTCATAACGCATCGCCAGACAGGCCGCTGTATGCATCACACCAATCGTGTGTTCATACCGGTCATGGTCCAGCTCGTTTTTCATTTTTTTCTGCAATTTTAAAATCTGTTCTGTCATATGTCTATTCCCTGGTGTATAAATGTTTCTCCCGGATATAGCCCAGTACCTTATCAGGAAGCAAAAGTGACTTGGAATGGCCTTTTAAAATCTCTTCCCGGATTTCATGAGAAGACACATCCAAAAGTGGTGTCCTCAAAAGACGGATATCTCCGTCATATTTTTCATTCAGATAATCAATCTGCTGATACATTTCCTCTGGTGTGTCCATATCATCTCTGTACGCTGCCAGAATGATCACACTTTGAATGATCAGATCAGGACGCACCCACGTCTCTATTTTTAAAAGCGAATCTGCTCCTATAATGAAATAAAATTCATGTTCGGGATACTTTTCTTTAAAATGCCGGATTGTCTGATAGCTGTAAGACTTTTCTGTCCTCTCGCTCTCATACGTATTTAATTTAAAATAAGGAATATCTTCAATGGCAAGCGCAGTCATTTCTACTCTGGCCTTCGTTTCTTTCGCTATATCAGGATTGTCTTTATGCGGTGGATTTCCATTCGGCAGAAACCATACTTCATCCAACGAGAACTGTCTGTATGCGTATTCAGCGATCATCAGATGACCATTGTGTATCGGGTCAAATGTCCCACCCATAATTCCAATTTTCATATCTTTTCTCCGATTATTTTTTCACCGACCAATCATCTTTTCTCTCTTAAGGAAGAACGATTTTCTTCTTGTCGTCTTTTCCTTCTTTATATAAAACAATTTTCTTTCCAATGACCTGGACTACCTGTGAACGTGTTCTTTCTGCAAGTACATTTGCCATTTCACGAATGTCATCTGCACAGTTCTGAAGAACATGAATCTTGATGAGTTCACGTGCTTCCAATGCTTCAGAAACCGCTGCTGTAAGTTCTGGTGTTACGCTGGATTTTCCAATCTGGAGAACGTCATCCATTGTCATTGCAAGCCCTTTTAAATATGCTCTCTGTTTCGAAGTCATGTCTTATTCCTTTCTTACTTTTTTCTATATATGCAGTTCAGCCCTGCAGCTCGAATCCGCTTCGCTTCTTCTCGCTCGCGCAGAGCGCCATATAGAATATTATGAAACATTCATTTGTGCGCAAGCGCCCATTCATGTTTCTTAATATTCTGCATGGCTGAACTGTTACCGAAAGTATTCAAATTGTAAACCATACATTCTTACGGTATCGCCTTCTTGAATACCTGCGTTTTCGAGTTCATCAAGGATTCCGCCTTCTTTCAAGAACTTCTGGAAGAATGCAAATCCTTTTTCTGAGTCTAAGTTGGTGTAACCAAGCATCTTTTCAATCTTTGGTCCTTCTACCACATATATGCCCTCTTCATCCACTTCCACCGTAAACGGCAGATCGATGCGGATAAGTGCATCTTCCGGGAAGAATTCCTGCTCAAATACGATTGGCTTTGCATCCATTTTCTGAAGTTCGCTGCTCACATAATAAAGCAAATCGCTAAGTCCTTCTCCGGTCACACCTGAGATTGGGAATACTTTCATCCCCTGTGGTTCAAATTCTTTTCGGATCCTTTCTACTGGGTCCTCATCTTCTGCGTAGATCAGATCAATCTTATTCGCCGCAATGACTTGTGGTCTGCCTGCAATCTCTTCATTGTACGCTTTTAATTCTGAATTGATCGTATATATATCTTCCACAGGGTCACGGCCTTCGGTACCAGCTGCATCCACAACATGGATCATCAGTTTTGTACGTTCTACATGGCGAAGGAATTCATGTCCAAGTCCCACGCCCTCGGAAGCCCCTTCGATCAGTCCCGGGATATCCGCGATTACAAATCCTTTTGCATCATCGAGGTCAACAACACCAAGATTCGGAGTGAGCGTTGTAAAATGGTAGTTGGCAATCTTAGGCTGTGCATTGGTAACACGTGATAAGAATGTTGATTTTCCTACATTCGGAAATCCAACAAGTCCCACATCTGCAATCACCTTTAACTCTAAGTTTACCCAAAGTTCCTGCCCCGGTTTCCCTGGCTGTGAATACTTCGGTGCCTGCATGGTCGCTGTTGCAAAATGCATGTTTCCAAGACCACCACGTCCACCTTTTAATACGACCTGTCTTACATTGTCACCGGACATGTCCGCAATGACCTTATTCGTCTCTGCTTCGCGCACAACTGTTCCTTCCGGAACTTTCAGAATAATATCTTCGGCATCCTTACCGTGACATTTGCGTTTTCCACCTTCCTGTCCATCAGGAGCAACGTATTTACGTTTATGACGGAAGTCTGCAAGGGTGTTCAAACCTTTGTCAATTTCAAAGATTACGTCCCCGCCACGTCCGCCGTCGCCGCCGTCAGGACCGCCATCTGGTACATATAATTCACGTCTGAAACTGCAATGCCCATCACCGCCTTTTCCAGAACGGATATATATTTTTGCTCTGTCTGCAAACATTTTCTAATCTCCTTTTCTTTCTTAAAAAGAAAGGCCTCAAACCATTTGTTTGAAGCCTCTTGTTACATTGCTTATTCAGCTACAGGATAGATAGAAACCTGTTTCTTATCTCTTCCTTTTCTTTCGAAACGAACAACACCATCTACTAATGCAAATAATGTGTCATCTCCACCACGTCCTACATTCACGCCTGGATGAATCTTTGTTCCACGCTGTCTGTAAAGAATGTTTCCAGCTTTTACAAACTGTCCGTCCGCTCTTTTAGCACCAAGTCTTTTTGATTCAGAGTCACGTCCGTTCTTTGTAGAACCTACCCCTTTTTTATGAGCGAAAAACTGAAGGTTTAATTTCATCATGGTTTTACACCTCCTCGTATGTTAAATCCATATAATTTCTATAAATTTCATCATCTGCCATGTCCTCAAGTCCGAGCAACATAGCATCAAGCAGAAGCTGTGCTCCTTTGCTTGGATTCCCCTTTACAAGGAAATCGATCTTACCACTTACTTCATCAGATACTAACGATGTCTCATCATCAGTAAATGCTTCAATTGCATTCATCGTATTGATCACTAAGACTGAAATCGCCGCACAGACGATGTCCTGTCCTTCTTCTGCGTATTCCGCATGACCATATGTCCTGAATCCAACAGTCTGATGTTTCGTGTTCTTATAAACGGTTATCTCTACCATGTGAACACCAGCTTTTAATTAAGCATTGATCTTTTCAATCTTAACAGCTGTATACTGCTGTCTGTGTCCGTTTTTCTTGTGGTAACCTGATTTTCTCTTATATTTGTAAACGATAACTTTTTTAGCTTTTCCGTCACCAAGAACTGATGCTTCAACTGTTGCACCTTCTACTACTGGTGTTCCAACTTTAAGTTCATTATCACTTACTGCAAGAACCTGGTCAAATGTATAAGTCTGTCCGGCTTCCACACCAAGCTTTTCTACTTTAATGATATCGCCTTCGGCTACTTTGTACTGTTTACCACCTGTTGCTATAATTGCGTACATATGGCACCTCCTATT
>JAQYAI010000050.1 GCA_029227655.1 bacterium
ACTCTGTCACCGGAAACAGGTGGAAGAGAATCTGGAAGTTTTGAGGTGAACATGATCTCTGTATCCGAACAGGAAGCAGCGAATGAAAGACATATTTTCTGGAGAAATTCCAGAGATGAGAAAGTCTCTGTATGTAAACGCTCGCTATTATTATAAGTAGAAAGTTCCGTGAGGAGCTGGCCCATGAATTCCAGGTCGCAGCGCATACTGTCCCAGTATTTATAAGAAGCAACTTCGGGATGCTGTGCTTCAATCAATTGAAGGGTACTGGAAATGAGTGTCAGCGGATTGCGGAGCTCATGGCTGATTTTGCTGATCGTGTATTGGTGAGAGTCCAGAAGCTTCTGAATCAAAGCACGATTTTCTGGGCTTTTGTTCATTAACTGTTGTAACTGTTCATAATCGTTTGATGTAAATGACATAATCATACCGCCTTTCAGAAGTCAGTTTAGCATTGGCGGGAAAGATAATCAAATAAATTTTAAAAGGAAGGTAAGAAAATGAAAGACGAAAATTGTATTTTTTGCAAAATCGCAAATGGAGAGATCCCTTCGGCAACACTTTATGAAGATGAGGATTTCAGAGTAATCCTGGATCTTGGACCGGCAACCAAGGGACACGCACTTATTTTGCCAAAAGAACATTATGCAAACCTCTATGAAATTGATGAGGAAGTTGCAGCAAAAGCGTTTAAGCTTGCGAAAAAAATGGTGACTGAGCTCACGGAAGTTCTTGGCTGTGATGGTTACAATGTAGTTCAGAACAATGGAGCAGCAGCCGGACAGACGGTATTTCATTTCCACATGCATCTGATTCCTAGATATAAGAATGACGATGCGGGATTCGGCTGGAAGACTGGAAAACTTACAGATGTTGACAGAGACGACATTTTAGAAAGATTAAAGAAATAAAAAAATATCTAATGAGTAAATAGAGGAACGCACATGCATACAAAAGAAAAGAACATAGATGCCTTTCGCAGCATTTATGCAGAGCACAATAATGTGATTTTAAAGATTGTAATGCGATACTCTAACATTAGTTATCATGTAGCTCAAGAGATAACACAAGAAGTTTTCATGAAGTTATATGAACACTTCAATACTTATGAGGAAGATTATTTATTACCGTGGTTGATTGTCACTGCAAAGAATGAGGCGATAAATTATCTGAAAAGAGCGGAGAGAGAAATCCCAGAGTCCGATATTGTTTTTACTGCTGGGCAGAATGAGTCTGCTCCAAGTGCAGAGGAAACGGTGTTCGAGAGAATCGAGACGGAAGCAAGGATTCGTGAGGGAAGGTATCTGCTGGATAAACTATATGAGGTAAATGAACGCTGGTACGAGGCTGTGACACTGGTCTATTGTGATGGAAGAAAACAGCAGGAAGCGGCAGATATTATGGGCGTAAGTATTGAGGTGCTACACGGTGTATTATATAGAGCAAGGAAATGGGTTAGGGAAAATTATAAACCAGATAAAGAGAGACTATAATACAGCAGATAGGTGTACAAAAACAGGTGTCGGTTCGGCACCTGTTTTGTACTTTTGGTTGTGAAACGGCAAGATGTATTTGCTAAGAAATTAGTAACAGTTCAGCCATTCAGCTCGAAGCTGCTGCATAGCAGCTACTTCTGCGCAGCATCTTCGATCAGACCGATGATGGTATCGATTGGATTTTTCTGACGGGACTGATTCATGGTTTCCACATAATCAGCACGCTGTGCATACAATTCTCGAATGGTAGAGAGGAGAAGCTCATTGGTAAGTGCTTCCTCTTCAATCACCTTGCTGAATCCCTGGCGTTCGAAAGAGCGCGCATTTAAGATCTGGTCTCCACGGCTTGCGCTTGCAGAAAGTGGAATCAGAAGATTCGGTTTCTTAAGGGCAAGAAGTTCGCAGATCGCATTTGCACCGGCACGGGAAATTACAATGTCAGTCAGAGCAAAGAGGTCTCTCAGTTCTTCTTGAATATATTCGAACTGTGCATAACCATCCCAGTTGATCTTGGAAGGGTCAAGCTTGCCCTTTCCACAAAGGTGGATGATGTTGAAGTCCTTCAGAAGTTCCGGAAGGATGCTGCGGATGGAGCTGTTGACTGCAGCGGCGCCGAGACTTCCGCCGACCACCATGATGACTGGTTTATCTGAGGTAAATCCACAGAACTCGCGGGCTTTGTCCTTATTTCCAGCAAGGAGTTCCTGACGGATCGGAGAACCGGTCAGAACTGCCTTATCTGCAGGAAGAGCCTTAAGCGTCTCCGGGAAGTTGCAACATACCTTGTATGCAGATGGGATGGAAATCTTATTTGCAAGGCCCGGTGTCATATCCGATTCGTGGATGATGACAGGAACGTGGTTACGTTTCCCTGCGATGACAACAGGAACGCTGACGAACCCACCCTTTGAGAAGATTACATCTGGCTTTAACTCTTTGATGATCTTATTAGCTTCGGAGAACCCTTTCAATACACGGAAAGGATCGGTAAAATTCTGTAAACTGAAATAGCGGCGCAGCTTTCCAGAAGAAATTCCATGGTAAGGAATCTGCTGTTTCTTGATGAGTTCTTTCTCGATTCCATTGTACGAGCCGATGTAATGTATATCATATTGAAGTTCTTTTAAACGTGGTAATAACGCAATGTTAGGTGTCACATGGCCGGCAGTACCGCCGCCGGTTAAAATAATACGTTTCATACATTTTCCTCCTAGTTTCTGGCTTTGAGCTCCATAGCATCATATTAAGCACAGAAGAAAAAAAGGTCAAGAGATGTGTGAAAAAATTTTAGTTTGAGGAGGTGTCTAAATGAAAAATGAACGCGAACAGCATAAAGAGATGGAAGACATCCTAAAGGATGAGCTTGAGAAAGAAGCCCGGGAAATCCTGGCGGAAATAGAAGCGGATGAATCCCTGCAGGGCCTTACTATGCCTGATGAGGCGGAAGAAGAGCTGATGCTAAAGATTCAGAAGCTGGAAGAAGAGAAGGCCGCCTATGAACGGCTGTCTGAGAAAGATAAAGAAGCACTGCGTCTCGGAAGAGAAATGCAGATGCAGAAGGAAAATAAAATCGATGACGGAGACGATAACAAGAATCCAGATAGTGAAGGTGGGAAAGTGGTCACTTTCAGGAAAAAGAAAAGACAGACCTATCTCATTGTTGCGGTAGTGGCTGTGCTCGTCATGATGATGGG
>JAQYAI010000051.1 GCA_029227655.1 bacterium
TTTTCTACTTCTGCAAGTTTCAGTGCACGAACTTTGAGTGGTAATCCGAATAATGTGATGAATCCACTTGCGTCGTTGTGATCATAGAGGTCACCAGTTGTGAAGCTTGCCAATGATTCACTGTAAAGTGAATATGGAGAAGTTGTTCCTGCCTTGATGATGTTACCTTTGTAAAGCTTGAATTTAACTTCACCTGTTACGTATTTCTGTGTAGATTTTACAAATGCCTGAATTGCTTCGCAAAGTGGTGTGAACCATTTTCCTTCGTAAACGATCTGGGCAAGTCTGTTTCCAACATCTTTTTTCATATCCATTGTTGCACGATCAAGAACAAGTTCTTCTAACTGTTTCTGAGCTTCCATGAGAATCGTTCCTCCCGGAGTTTCATAGACACCACGAGATTTCATACCAACAACACGGTTTTCAACGATATCGCAGATACCAATACCATGTTTGCCGCCGAGTTCATTTAATTTGCGGATGATATCAGCAACCTTCATTTTTTCTCCGTTCACAGATTTTGGAACACCCTGTTCAAATGTCATTGTTACATATTCTCCTTCATCTGGTGCATTTTCAGGAGAAACACCAAGTACAAGAAGGTGATCATAGTTTGGTTCAACAGAAGGATCTTCCAATTCAAGCCCTTCATGGCTGATGTGCCATAAGTTACGGTCGCGGCTGTAACTGTGGCTTGCATCGAAAGGAAGGTTAATACCATGCTGTTTGCAGTATTCGATTTCGTCTTCACGAGACTGCATTGTCCATACGTCTGTCATTCTCCAAGGAGCAATAATCTTGAGGTCTGGGGCAAGTGCTTTGATTCCGAGTTCGAATCGAATCTGGTCATTTCCTTTTCCTGTTGCGCCGTGGCAGATAGCTGAAGCACCTTCTAATCTTGCAACTTTTACAAGTGCAGCAGCGATTCCTGGGCGAGCCATTGCTGTTCCGAGCAAGTATTTGTTTTCATATACGGCGCCAGCCTGTACGCATGGAAGAATGTAATTTTCACAGAAATCATCCGTGATATCTTCAATATATAATTTAGAAGCGCCAGATAATTTTGCTCGTTCTTCCAGTCCGTCTAATTCTTCTCCCTGTCCGCAGTTGACGCAGCAACAGATTACTTCATAATCAAAATTCTCTTTTAACCATGGAATGATAGCTGTAGTGTCAAGTCCTCCTGAGTATGCTAATACAACTTTCTCTTTCATATATAAATTCCTCCTAAACAGTTATAATAATTTCAAAATCAATCTATGGCTTACTATACACCATAACTTATAATTATGCAATATAAAAATGCAAAAAATTAAAAAAATGCAAATTTATCGAAAATGTATTGAATATTATGCAATATAGATGTATAATTATGCGAGTTAAAATAAACGCTTTGCATTATTTGGGAAGTGTGGTAAACTATACGCGGACATTTGGGGACCGGTACATTTGGATTGGAGGCAGAATATATGATTAGGGTAGGAATTATTGGTTCTACCGGTTATGCCGGTGGAGAACTGGTTCGTATTTTATTAGGACATAAAGAAGTTGAGATAAAATGGTTTGGTTCAAGAAGCTATATAGATAAGAAGTATGCTTCTGTATATCAGAATATGTTTCAGATTGTTGATGCGGTCTGTTTAGATGATAATATGGAAGAACTGGCAGATCAGGTGGATGTGATTTTCACGGCAACGCCGCAGGGATTCTGCGCATCTTTAATAAATGAAGAAATCTTATCAAAAGTAAAGGTGATTGACCTGAGTGCGGATTTCCGTATTAAGGATGTTTCTGTTTATGAAAAATGGTATGGAATTGAACACAAGGCTCCACAGTTCATTGAAGAAGCTGTGTATGGTCTTTGTGAAATCAATAGAGAAGATATTAAGAAGGCTCGTCTGGTGGCAAATCCGGGGTGCTACACGACCTGTTCTATTTTGACAGCATATCCTCTTGCGAAAGAAAGGCTGATTGATATGAGTACACTTATTGTCGATGCGAAGTCAGGAACTTCTGGAGCAGGAAGAGGAGCAAAGGTTGCAAATCTTTACTGTGAAGTAAATGAAAATATGAAGGCATACGGAGTTGCGAACCACAGACATACACCAGAGATTGAGGAGCAGTTGGGATATGCATCCGGAGAAGAGGTATTTATTAATTTCACACCACACCTTGTTCCCATGAATCGTGGAATCCTTGCGACAGAGTATGCAAAGCTGACGAGAGAAGTTACATATGAAGAAGTAAAAGCAATTTATGATAAATATTATGAAAATGAAAAATTTATCCGCGTTCTGGATGAGGGTGTTTATCCAGAAACAAAATGGGTAGAAGGAAGCAACTATGTAGACATTGGATTTAAGATTGATCCGAGAACAAATCGCATCATTATGATGGGGGCAATCGATAATCTTGTAAAAGGAGCAGCGGGTCAGGCGGTACAGAACATGAATCTTGTATTTGGCCTTCCAGAAGAAGAAGGGCTGAATCTTGTTCCAATGTTCCCTTAACTGACAGTTTGGTTAGTAAAATTAGGAAGAGAAAGGATTTATTTATGAAACCGATATTTCGTGCAATGACAATTGAAGACTATGATCAGGTTTATGAGTTATGGATGCAGATCAAGGGATTTGGAATCCGGAGCATCGATGACTCAAGAGAGGGAATTGCCCGGTTTCTTAAGAGAAATCCAACGACTAGTGTAGTTGCAGAAGCCGATGGGAAGATTGTAGGAGGGATTCTCTGTGGCCATGACGGGCGTCGTGGATGCTTCTATCATGTATGTGTAAATCCAGAGTACCGAAGAAAGGGAATTGGTAAGCAGATGGTGGTTTTCGCGATGGAGGCTTTGAAAGCAGAAGAAATTAACAAGGTTTCGCTCATTGCATTTACCACAAATGACATTGGAAATGCTTTCTGGAACACGATCGGCTGGACAAAGAGAGAAGACCTTAATTATTATGATTTTACATTGAACGAGAAAAATATCACTGCGTTTATTGAAGAAGGGTAGGAGACAGATTATGAAAGTGACAGCAGGAGGAGTTACTGCCGCAAAAGGATTTGAAGCAGCAGCGACAGCAGCACAGATTAAATATAAAGACCGCACAGATATGGCAATGGTGTATAGTCAGGTTCCATGTGTGTGTGCAGGAACATTTACAACAAATGTGGTAAAGGCAGCATGTGTGAAATGGGACAAACAGATTGTGAAAAGTGGAAAGAAGGCACAGGTCGTGATCGTGAATTCCGGAATTGCCAACGCCTGTACAGGAACCGAAGGGTTTGGATACTGTAAAGATACTGCAGATGCGGCAGCAGAAGCACTTGGCGTAGACCCGGAGGGTGTACTTGTGGCATCTACAGGGGTTATTGGAAAACAGCTTCCAATTGACCGGATTACCGCAGGTGTGAAGGCACTTGCCGGAAAGAAAAACGTTTCTATCGAAAGCGGAACAGAAGCATCCAAAGCAATCATGACAACAGATACAGTCAACAAAGAAATCGCAGTGCAATTTCAGGTTGGTGATAAGACGGTAACGGTTGGCGGAATGTCAAAAGGGTCTGGAATGATTCATCCAAATATGTGTACCATGCTTGGATTTATCACAACAGATGCCGTGATTGCCAAAGAGGCACTTCAGAAAGCACTAAGCGATGATGTGAATGATACTTATAATATGGTTTCCGTAGATGGCGATACTTCTACAAATGATACGGTCCTTTTACTTGCAAATGGAATGGCTGAAAATGAAGAAATCACATTAGACTCAGAAAGTTATCCGCTTTTTGTAGAAGCACTTCACGAAGTAAATGAGTATCTTGCAAAGAGAATGGCTGCAGACGGAGAAGGAGCTACTTGTCTCTTTGAAGTGGAAATCATAAATGCAGATACAAAAGAAACAGCAAAAACACTCGCAAAATCAGTCGTCTGCTCAAGCCTTACCAAGGCAGCCATTGCAGGACACGATGCGAACTGGGGACGAATTTTATGTGCAATGGGGTATTCAGGAGCACAGTTCGATCCTGAAAAAGTGGATTTGTTCTTTGAAAGTTCTGCCGGACGCCTTCAGATTATGAAAGATGGTGTGGGAACAGATTATAGTGAAGAGAAGGCAACGGAGATTTTATCTCAGTCAGAAATAAAAGCAATTGCTGACATGAAAATGGGAACGGAATCAGCAACAGCATGGGGCTGTGACCTGACACATGAGTATGTTTCGATCAATGCAGATTACAGGAGCTAGGAAAGGATAAGAAGATGGATAAAGATATGCAGCAATATCTGGAAAAAGCAGAGGTACTTATAGAAGCGCTTCCGTATATCCAGAGATTTAACCGTAAGATCATTGTAGTAAAATATGGCGGAAGTGCCATGATTGATGAAGAACTTCAGAAAAAAGTCATCAAAGATGTTACCCTACTGAAACTGACAGGATTTAAACCGATCATTGTACATGGCGGGGGAAAGGAAATCAGCCGCTGGTTAGGGAAAGTGGGCTTGGAATCACAGTTCATGAACGGTCTCCGTGTCACAGATGCAGATACTATGGAAGTTGCTGAAATGGTATTAAATAAGATCAATAAAGATCTTGTGCGCATGGTAGAAGAACTTGGAGTAAGAGCCATCGGAATCAGTGGGAAAGATGGCGCACTTCTCAAAGTAAATAAGAAATATTCGAATGGACAGGATATCGGATTTGTAGGAGATATTAAGGAAGTAAACGGACAGATTTTATTAGATCTTCTGGAAAAGGATTTTCTCCCGATCGTATGTCCGATTGGTGTAGACGATGATTATAATACATATAATATCAATGCGGATGACGCTGCTTATGCGATAGCAAAAGCAATGAACGCAGAAAAACTTGCGTTCTTATCTGATATTGATGGTGTATACAGAGATTACAACGACAAGAGTTCTCTGGTGACAAGAATGACAATAGAAGAGGCAAAAGAGCTGATCGGAACAGGAAATATTCAGGGCGGTATGCTTCCGAAACTTCAGAACTGTATCGGGGCTATTGAAAATGGTGTTTCAAGGGTACATATTCTGGACGGTAGAATTCCACATTGTCTCTTGCTGGAAATTTTTACGAAAAAAGGTATCGGAACAGCAATCGTAAAGGAAGAAGATCAGGATTAGAAAGAAGGAATGGATATGGGCAATCAGTACATGACAGATACAGAAGAAGGACTTCTTAAGACTTATAATCGTTTTCCTGTGGTACTTGACCATGGAGAAGGTATGTATCTTTATGATACAGAAGGAAAGAAATACCTCGATTTTACAGCAGGAATCGCAGTATGCTCTTTGGGACATGGAAATAAAGCATTTAATGACGCACTTAAGGCGCAGATTGATAAAATGATCCACACTTCAAACCTGTATTACAATACAACTTGTGGACAGGCGGCACAGGCTTTGAAGAAAATATCGCAGATGGACAAAGTGTTTTTTACGAACAGTGGGACGGAAGCAGTGGAAGGCGCACTCAAAGCAGCAAGAAAATATGCTTACGAGAAGAAAAGTGGTCGATATGAATTCATTGCAATGGAAGATGCGTTCCACGGAAGAAGTATGGGTGCTGTTTCTGTGACAGGTCATAAAGAATACAGAGAACCATTTGAGCCAATGATTGACGGGGTTCATTTTGCAACGTTCAATGATCTGGGCAGTGTGAAAGCTCTTGTAAATGATAAGACCTGTGCAATCATCATGGAAACGATTCAGGGAGAAGGAGGAATCAATCCGGCAACTCCAGAATTTATCGAAGGCGTAAGAAAAATCTGTGATGAAAATGATATTTTGCTTATTTTAGATGAGATCCAGTGCGGAATGGGAAGAAGTGGTTCTTATTTTGCATGGCAGCAGATGGGCGTAAAACCTGACATCATGACGATGGCAAAAGCAATCGGCAATGGTGTTCCGGTGGGCGCATTTGCCATGACACAGAAGGTGGCTGAGTATTCATTAAAACCAGGAGATCATGGAACAACTTATGGTGGTAATCCGTTTGCATGTGCAGCAGTAAATAAGGTCATTGAATTATTTGAAGAAGAAAAAATTCTGGATCATGTAAATGAAATTGCACCATATCTGACAGAAAAGCTGGAAGAAATCGTGGCAGCTTGCGATAAAGCTGTGAAAGTAAAAGGAAAAGGGCTGATTCAGGGACTCCAGGTATCCGTTCCGGTTGGTGAAGTGAGCAGAAAAGCTTTGGAGGAAGGGCTTCTTGTAATCAGTGCAGGAGGAAATGTACTCCGTATGATTCCTCCACTTATCGTCGAGAAAGAACACATCGATGAAATGGCAGAGATTCTGAAAAAAGTACTTGCTTAAAAGGTATGCAGACCCAGTCATAGGGATATACTTCTATAAACAGGAGGTATGTTGATATGACTGGGTTTTTGATTGCAATGTTATCCGGTGCACTGATGAGTGTACAGGGAGTATTTAACACACAGGTCACGAAGGTGACCGGAATGTGGGTCAGCAATGCATGGGTGCAGTTCAGTGCCTTTGTAGTATGTATGGCAGCGTGGCTTATCATGGGAAGAGACAATGTGGCTGCACTTGGAAAAGTGGAACCGAAATATGTGCTTTTAGGAGGAGTGATAGGTGCCGGAATTACATGGACCGTTATCAAAAGTATGGAAATGTTAGGTCCTGCCAAAGCAGTGCTTGCAATTGTTGTCATGCAGATACTGGTGGCGTATCTGATCGAGCTTTTTGGAATGTTCGGCTCTGAAAAAGCGGCATTTGAATGGCGGAAAGCACTTGGACTTCTGGTGGCAATTGTGGGACTTGTAATTTTTGAATGGGAGTCTTGAGTTTTTGAATAAAATTCGGTACAATGAAGTTGTCTGATCGAACGAGGGGCACTTTCCAGTCAGGAGGAAAGGATGCGTAAGAGAAGACAGGGTATTATTTTTTTGTGTATGTTTTTGCTGTGTCTGAATGGATGTAAAGGAAAAGAGACAGCAGTTATTTATGATTCAGAAGAACAGGAAGTTCTGGAGGAGTCCATGATTTCTGAAACTGAATGCGAAGAAGCTTCCATTTGTGTATATATCTGTGGGCAGGTGAACTGTCCGGGGGTGTATGAAATGCCAGAGGGAGCACGGATCACAGATGCGATAGAAGCGGCCCAGGGAATGACGGAAGAGGCAGCCTGTGATTTCCTGAATCAGGCGGCTCTTCTTACAGATGGGCAGAAGATTTATGTTCCGACAAGGGAAGAGGCAGAGCTGCAAGAACAGTCGTCGAAAGCGGACGGGAAAGTGAATATCAATACAGCAAATGCAGGAGAACTGATGTCTTTAAGTGGAGTCGGGGAGGCAAAAGCAGAGGCAATCATCCGCTACCGGGAAGAAGCGGGAGGTTTTCGGAGTATTGAAGAAATTATGAACATCGAAGGAATCAAAGAGGGAGTATTTCATAAGATTAAGGATAAAATCAGTGTAGACTAAGGGAGATTTGAGATGAGCAGAAAAGTGCTGGTAGTTGACGATGAAAAGTTGATTGTGAAGGGAATACGATTCAGCCTGGAGCAGGATGACATGGAAGTGGACTGCGCCTACGATGGAGAAGAAGCAATTGATATGGTAAAGAGAAAAGAATACGATATCATTCTTTTAGATGTCATGCTTCCAAAATATGACGGGTTTGAGGTATGTAGGCAGATTCGTGAATTTTCGGATGTTCCGATTATCATGCTGACTGCGAAAGGGGAAGACATGGATAAGATTCTTGGTCTGGAGTATGGGGCAGATGATTATATTACGAAGCCATTCAATATTCTGGAAGTAAAAGCCCGTATCAAAGCAATCATGCGCAGAACAGGTAAGAAGAATCATCATACAGCTGCCGGAAGAGAGCTTGTCAAAGGGGATTTAAGGATTGATTGTGAGAGCCGCAGAGTCTTTGAAGGAGATAAAGAACTTAATCTTACAGCAAAAGAATTCGATTTACTGGAGCTCCTTGCAAATAATCCCAATAAAGTATATTCCAGAGAAAATCTTTTAAATATCGTTTGGGGGTACGAGTATCCGGGGGACGCTAGAACCGTGGATGTACATATTCGAAGATTGCGTGAGAAGATAGAGCCAAACCCAAGCGACCCAAAATATGTCTACACAAAGTGGGGAGTTGGTTATTATTTCAGGGGATAGAATCAAATTCGTACCAAAATTCATAAAAAGTCTGCAGGTGCGTATTGCGACGTTACTGATTTTGTTCGTAGTTCTCAGTTGTTTCTTTCTGCGGGTGGGAATTCTGAAAAGCTATGAGCAGAGATCTGTGGCAGTACGCACGGCAGAAATCCAGAACCAGTGCACCATTCTAGGTAATCAGCTGGTCAGCTCTAATTATCTTGAAAATACAGATTCTGCTGTCATTAATGCAGAACTTTCACAGTTATCCAATTTATATAATGGAAGAGTCGTGGTAATCGATGATGAATTTCGTATCCTGAAGGATACGTATAACCTTCAGGAAGGGAAGACCATTGTGGCTGAAGATGTTGTAAAATGTTATCGTGGAGAACAGACAGTCAATTATGATGAAGAGAATCGTTATATTGAAATTGGCACCCCAATCTTTGATTCGGATGGAAAACGCGTGCTTGGAATGATGCTCATCAGTGTGTCAACGCAGAGTATTTTGAACAATGTTGCTTTTCTTGAGACAAATGCGGATATCTGGTCTTTCTGTATCTGTCTGGTCACGGCACTGGCGGCTGTGCTGGTAGGAATCCTGCTTGTCCGCCCATTAAAAAGAATGAGTCATAGTATTGAAGAAATGACGAAATTTGAAGGAAATTACCTTCATGAAAATGCGTATAACGAGACAAGTCAGATTTCTGACGCCTTCAACCGTTTGTGGGAGCGGTTCAAACTTCTGGATGAATCCAGAGAAGAGTTTGTTGCGAATGTCTCACATGAGCTGAAAACACCACTTACATCGATGAAGGTACTCTGTGATTCTCTCCTGGTACAGCCAGATGTTCCGGTTGAAATTTATCAGGAATTTATGGGGGACCTGTCGGAAGAAATTGAGCGGGAAAATAAAATCATCAATGACCTGCTTGCACTCGTAAAGCTGGACAAGACAGGTGGAAATCTAAACATTCAAAGTCAGGATATCAATGCTCTGGTGGAACGTATTTTAAAACGACTCAGGCCGCTTGCCCAAAAGAGTAATATAGAGCTTATTTTTGAAAGCTATCGTTCGGTCATTGCCGAAGTAGATGAAGTGAAACTGGCACTTGTAGTGACGAACCTGGTGGAAAATGCAATTAAATATAACAAGGAAAATGGCTGGGTACAGGTCTCTCTGAATGCGGACCACAAATATTTCTATCTGAAAGTGACTGATTCTGGAATTGGAATTCCACAGGAAGAAACGGAACATATTTTTGAACGATTTTACAGGGTAGACAAGTCTCATTCTAGAGAAATTGGTGGTACCGGACTGGGGCTTTCAATCGTTCGTAATGCAGTGATTATGCATCGCGGTGCAATTAAAGTGCACAGTGAATTGGGAGAAGGAACTACATTTAATGTTCGGATTCCACTTAACTATATTGCAAAGTAAGGGAGAGAAGAAAATGAAAAGAATAAGAAAATCATTCATACTGTCTCTTTGTGCAATGATTTTTGTGACAGCTGGATGTACAAAGCCGGATGTTTCCTCAGCGCCGTATAAGATTTATTATCTGAATGCAGAGCAGACAGGCCTGGTCGAAGAAGCGTATACCGGAGAAACAGAGGATGCGGAAAAGGGTGTAGAAGAAATACTAAAATGTCTTCAGAAAGGAACGGATAAAATCGAAGAGCAGTCGGTGATTCCGGAAGAGGTTGAGATATTAAAGTATCATCTGCAGGATGAGAAGCTGATTCTTTATTTTGATGAAGATTATTTGAAAATGGACATGGTTCAGGAAGTGCTTTGCAGGGCGGCCCTGGTGCGTTCACTTACACAGCTGGACGGAGTGAAACTGGTGGCTTTTTATGTTAATGATGAACCGTTAAAGAATCGGGACGGAAAAGAATACGGTTATTTTCAGACCGATGATTTTGTGCAGAATACGGGAGCATCCATTAACTCTTATGAGGAAACGGAATTGAAATTGTATTTTGCAAATGAGAAGGGGGATAAGCTGGCAGTCGAAAGTGTAATTGTCCAGCATGACAGTAACCTTGCATTGGAAAAAGCAATCGTGGAACAGTTGATGCGTGGTCCATCTGATTCAAAATTTCAGAGAACAATTCCAAAGGAGACCCGCCTGCTTGGAGTGTCGATCAAAGATGGCATCTGTTATCTGAATTTTGACGAGAACCTGAAAAATATTGTTCCAGGAGTCACACCGGAAGTGGTAATCTATTCTATTGTGAATTCTGTAATGGAAAGTACTTCTGTAAGCTGGGTTCAGATTTCCATTAATGGAGAAAAAAACATAATGTTTCAGGAAAGTGTAGATTTAAGTGAAGCATTAACTAGAAATTACAAATTAATCGAGGAGTGATGCCTTTGAAAAAACGGTACTGCTGTCAGATGGCGGCAGCGATAGTCGTGATTCTTTTTCTGGCATATCATGTGGTCGGAGCGCAGAGTTTTTCTGCGCTTCGGGTATCTGCGCTGGAAAGCCAGGTGACAGAGGGGAAAACGATGACCATAAATGGAAGCATTTGTAGGAAACTTCGAAAAGAAAAGGGCTTTGATTTTTATTTGAAGCCAGAGAATCAAAAAGAATTTGTCTATGTCAGCATGTCTGATATCAGCACATCCGAAAACTTTAAGACAGGCCAGACCGTGTGCGTGACCGGTGAGGCCGTTTTATTCGATGAAGCTCCGAATCCGGGGAATTTTAATCAAAAATTTTATTATCAAAAACAGAATATTTATGTGAAACTTCAGGATACCTCTGTGAAAATATTGCGGCAGGATGTATCTCTATTTTCAGTTTTAAAAGAAAAGGTCTGGGAAATTCAGCAGTCTTTGACAGATACGGTCATCTTATATATAGGTGAGAAATATGGAGGAATCTTAAGTGCCATCGTATTGGGAGAAGAAGCATTTGTAGATGCGGATTTAAAAGAAATGATGCAGAAAAGTGGAATTGGGCATTTGCTTGCAATTTCTGGACTCCACATCTCGTTTATTGGAGCAGGAATCTACAAAATAATGCGGAAAATGAGAATACCCATTACGATATCTGCCATTTCAAGTGGAGTGGTTCTGACTTTTTATATTCTGCTGATAGGTGGCGGTACATCGGCACTTCGAGCCTGGGTCATGTTTCTGCTTCAAATGGGAGCTAATATTACCGGGAGAGAATATGATGGGAAGACAGCACTTGCGGCAGCGGCACTTGTTGTACTTGCGAAGGAACCTGTTCTATTGTTCGATGCAGGATTTTTGTTATCTTTTGGCGCAGTGCTTGGCATCTATGTCGTCGCACCGGCATTGAAGCTGAAGGTTCCACTGGCGATTTTGTGTGTATTATTACCAGTGCAGCT
>JAQYAI010000052.1 GCA_029227655.1 bacterium
ACCTTATGCCAGTGTGGACACATGGCAAAGCAGGCCAACGTTGTAGGTCTTGTCGGGTCCATTTCGTGACACAAATCATTTAATACGTGATGATTTGCCAGCATCTGTTTCTTTAATTTCTTTCCTGAAATCGTAATTTCATTGGAAACACCCCATGTCACAATACATGGATGGTTATAATTCTGAACGATCAGTTCTTTCATCTGTGAAATGGTGTTCTCATCGCCATTTGCCAGATGTTCTGAAATGTATGGAATCTCAGCCCATACGATCATTCCATATTTATCACACAGATCATAAAAATACTGGTCATGCTGATAATGTGCAAGCCGGATGGTATTTGCCCCCACCTCGCGGATCAGCTCCATATCCTGTTCATGTTCTGCTTTTGAAATTGCATTTCCAAGATCTCTGTAATCCTGGTGGCGTGAAACCCCATGGAGCGGATAATGTCTTCCGTTTAAATGAAAACCATCTTTGGAACTGAATTCAAAATACCGGACCCCACAGTTACAAGTGATTTCGTCCACGATATTCCCATTTTTCACAAGCTCAGCCTTCAATATATACAAATACGGATCTTCCAGCCCATCCCAGAGATGTACATCCGGAACTTCTAATGTCACATTATTTCCTTTGGCTTCTGCGACCTTATTCCCCTCGGCATCGAGAAGTGTGATCTTTGTGATAGTCCCTGCTTTCCCCGCTGCTTCATTTACATAAGCAGCTACATTTACCTTGGCATTTTTTCCAGAAACTTCTGTGGTATATTTCATACCGGGACCGCCATAGTAGTCTAAATCAAAATGTTCTTCTGACACGATCAGGAATTCCACATCCCTGTAAATTCCTCCATAAAATGTGAAATCTGCTTTCTGTGGATATACGCGGTCATTTACACTGTTATCCACTTCTACCACCAGCTTGTTCTCTTCCTGAAGAACATCCGTAACATCCATACGGAAGGTGGAATACCCACCATCCCGTTGGCATACCACTGTATCATTCAGGATTATTTTTGCACTGGCATTTACACCATGGAATTGAAGATACACTCTTTCATTCGCTGTATATTCTGGTCTCTTCACCATACAATCATATGTACAGGTCGCACGGTAATAGTCATCACCACCGTCCTGCCCATCTTTTCCATTCCATGTATGTGGAAGCACTACCGCTTCCCTCGTCCCACTCTGGCCGGTAAAAAACCAGCCCTTCATAATTTTCTCAATTCTTCTCATTTTTCAAGTGCGCTCTGGCGCCCCTTCCTATAAATTGTAACAGTTCAGCCATACAGCTCGAATCCGCTGCGATGCAGCTACTTCTCGCTTCGGCAGAACGCCATATGCTTCAAAGGAAAGAAAAAACCTTTGCGAGCAAGCTCTCAGTTGTTTTCTTTCTCTTTGAAGCGCATGGCTGAACTGTTACCATAGATTCGTGATTTTTTATATTTTTTATTACTATTATCATTTTATTATAATCATTTTTACTAAATTATACAATTTCTTTCCGCTTAAGTGGTCAAAAAAAGCGCCTAAGTGGCGCTTTTCATCCTCTTCTATGGAATTGGAATCATGATCTTCAGTGAAAAACATCCGTCTTCTTCACTGACATTCAAAAATCCATCATATTTTTTCACAAAATGTTTCATACTTCTAAGTCCGAAACCATGATATTTCCGGTCGCCTTTGGTACTGACCGGAAGTCCCGCTTCATAGATCAGTGGCTCCGCCACCGGGTTAATGAAGTTCATCACCAGAAAATTCTGCTGCCGATAAATCATGACATCTATCTGCCGTTTCTCCGACTCCGCAAATTTTTCTACCGCTTCAATGGCATTATCCATTGCATTTCCCAGAATCGCATAGAGATCGATCGTCTCAATAAAATCCATCTGGCTTCCATCTGCCACACAACAGACCTTGATTTCCCGGTCTTTACAATATAAACTTTTCTCAGTCAGAATCGTATCGAACACATCATTCCCGGTTTTTACGATAGCTTCATAAATCCGCACAGAATCTTCTATTTCACCCAGATATTTATCAAATTCTTCTTTGTCCAGCTTTCGAAGTGCCTGAATCTGATGTTTCAGGTCATGGCATTTCTGATTGATCAGTGCAATATTTTCTTTTGTCAGCTCGTACTGATCCTGCTTGTTCTTCCAGAGAAGATTCATGATTTCCAGTTCCTGTCGCATCATGCTTTTCTTAAAAAGTTCATTCAGCATATAGAGAATTACGATCAAAAGAAGCTGTGAAATATAGAGCACCTTCCATTCACTACTGTAATCGGAAATGTGACGCAGTTCTGCTGACATGGCAAGAATTTCAATAATCAAAAAAATCAGAACTGCAGATGTAAGCTGCCTGGGGCCGATCACACGTCTGTCAATCGGCATCCATTTTCCGATGGTCTTAGCGACAATAACATTATTTACTACAAAAAGTAGTATCATTCCCAAAATGATCATGTAAGGATATTCTTCAAAAAAAGATGCTCCCAGAAATTCTATTGCTGACCACACTTCTGTCAAAAGCTGCCACAGAACAATCGCCCAGACTGCATTATAGATTGCGATAGAAAAATCCGAGTCCCAACCCATATACAAAAACAAAACCATCACCAGTCCACTGAACAGCCGGAACGCAAACTCCATCTGTACTGTCCCATTCCAGAAAACAAACTGAAACAACAAAGAATATACCACCACAAGTCCAACAAAACAGAGTATTTTCATTTTGAAATTTTTTCTCTTTTCCAATGGATACGAGAACACTACTCCGGAGGACCAGAAAAAACACTGAAGCAGCCAGAATCGTATCCAGTCAATTGTATTTATCATATATTTTCCCCCAGATACTCTGTTAATGCCTTCATAAATGCAGTCTTATTTCTCCGGCTGATTTCCAATTCATATTTCCCTACCACCGCAATATTTTTCTTCACTTCTTTTACGTGCCTGAGATTCACAAGATACCAGTGATTACATTTTACAAAGGTATCTGATTCCAGCATTTTCTCTGCGCTCTGCATCGTTCCTTTTACAACATACTCACCTTCTGTTGTGTGGTAGTACAATAATCGATTCTGAATTTCCACAAAATAAATCTGTTTTGTATCTATTTTCTTTATTCCGTCTGGAAAATTCAGTACGATGGTTCTCTGCATGGAATCTCTTTTCTGTACACGCTTTAACACGCGGCGCACCTTCATTGCAAATGTATAATAATTAATCGGTTTCATCACAAAATCAAGGGCACCCACAGAATAACCAAGCAGGGCATACTGCGCCATATTTGTAATAAACATGATCACAACTTCTTCATCTGCTTCCCGGATTTTCTCTGCTGCATCCATCCCGTTTATGTTCGGCATCTCGATATCCATAAAAATGGCATCATACTCCGGCTTATAATTTTTCAGAATTTCTGCTCCGTCACTGAACACAGATATCTTAAATTCTACATTATTTTCTTTCTGATACTGTCTTAAGTACTTCTGTAGCTGAGTGGAAAATTCCAGTTCATCTTCTACAATTGCAATGTGGTACATAGTCGCTCCTTTTCCAAAACTATCTCTTCCATGGTAACAACATGTGTATTCTCTTTTTTATAATCACAATTATTATAATCTAGATTATACATTTGTTATTCCAGATTTTACAAGAAAAAAGAGAAAAACAATAGCCAAAAGGGGCGGAATTCAAAATCCCTGCCCCTTGTCATCTCAATATCTATTTTTCTGCATCTAATTTATCCAGCATGTCCCACACACCAAGCATATACATAACGCCCAGCGCCCTGTCGTAAAGTCCATATCCCGGACGGACATTTCCCGGGCCTTCGTCCCAGAGATGACGTCCATGATCCGGACGGATATATCCATCGAATCCACAGTCATGGTATGCCTTGAGGATATCAAGAATTCCTGTGTCTCCGTCGCAGTCACGATGACTTGCTTCTGAGAAGTCCCCATTTTCAAAATGCTTTACATTGCGGATATGTGCAAATGCAATACGGTCACAATGTTTGCGGATAATGTCCGCCACATTATTCTTCGGGTCTGCATTCAGACTTCCGGAACATAAGGTAAGACAGTTATATGGGTCGTCTACCATAGAAAGGAAACGGTCAATATTTTCCCCATTTGTGAGAAGTCTTGGAAGTCCGAAAATATCCCACGGTGGATCATCCATGTGGATGGCCATTTTGATATCACATTCCCGACATGTCGGCATCAATGCTTCCAGGAAATATTTCAAATTTTCCCATAGCTTTTCTTTTGTGACAGGTGCGTAAGCTGCAAATAATTCATCTAATTTTGCCATACGCTCCGGTTCCCAGCCAGGGAATGTCATTCCACCTAAGTTACTTAAAATATAGTCTGCCATTTCCTTTGGATCATCTTTAATACGGCTTGCCTCATAATAAAGTGCTGTTGATCCATCTCCGACCGGATGAAAGAGATCGGTGCGGGTCCAGTCAAAAATCGGCATAAAGTTGTAGCAGATTACTTTTACTCCGAACTGTGATAAGTTACGGATGGTCTGTTTATAGTTTTCAATATACTGATCACGAGTCGGAAGACCGATCTTGATGTCATCATGTACATTTACCGATTCCACAACATCCATGTTAAAACCATATGGCTCTAATTGTTTTTGGACTTCAGCGATTTCTTCTACTTCCCAGATCTCGCCCGGCATTTTATTGTGAAGCGCCCAGACAATACTGGTCACGCCCGGAATCTGTTTGATATGAGAAAGTGTGATCTTGTCATTCCCTTCTCCATACCAGCGCCATCCCATCTGCATTCGACAATCCCTCCTATCTCTGTACACGAGCTCCTGCTCCGCCCATAATAGCTTCTACTTCTTTCTTGCTTGCCATTGTTGTATCTCCAGGAGTTGTCATTGCAAGTGCTCCGTGGGCTGCTCCGTAGTTGACAGCGATTTCTGCATCACCTGTTGTCATAAGTCCATAAATCAGTCCTGATGCAAAAGAATCTCCACCACCTACACGGTCCATGATTTCAAGTCCTTTGTAATCTTTTGCCTTGTAGATTTCTCCACCTGCCCAGCAAAGCGCGCTCCAGTCATTTACTGTAGCTGTCTTTACTTCACGAAGTGTTGTTGCAACGGCTTTGAAGTTCGGATATGTCTTCACAGCTTCGTTGATCATCTTCTTGTATCCTTCGATGTTAAGTTCTTTCAAGTTCGCATCGTTTCCTTCGATTTCGAATCCAAGACATGCTGTGAAGTCTTCTTCGTTACCGATCATAACGTCAACGTATTTCGCGATTTCTTTGTTGACTTCCTGTGCTTTTGCAAGTCCACCGATTGCACTCCACATAGATGGACGGTAGTTCAGGTCGTAAGATACGATGGTGCCATATTTCTTAGCAGTTTTGATTGCTGCAAGAACGGTTTCACATGACTGTTCTGAAAGTGCTGCGTAGATACCGCCTGTATGCAGCCAGCGAACGCCCAGTTCTCCGAAAATGTATTCAAAATCAAAATCTTCTGGTGTAGCTTTTGAAATTGCTGTGTTCGCACGGTCTGAACATCCTACTGCACCACGGATACCAAATCCACGTTCTGTAAAGTTAAGACCGTTACGGCATGTTCTTCCGATACCGTCTGTCTTCATCCATTTAATAAGAGATGTATCTACACCGCCCTGAAGGATCAGGTCTTCCATCAGCATACCTACTTCGTTATCTGCAAATGCTGTGATCACTGCTGTATTGAGCTTAAAGCATCTTCTAAGTCCACGGGCAACGTTGTATTCTCCGCCGCCTTCCCATGCACGAAACTGTCTTGCTGTACGGATTCTTCCTTCACCTGGATCCAGGCGGAGCATAACTTCACCTAAAGAAACTTCATCATATTTACATTCACTTGCTGGTCTTAAATTTAAATCCATGATATATAATCTCCTTATTTTCTCTATTTTTTAATTATTATTTTCTGATTGATGCTACAAGCTGTACTGCTTCTTCTACAAGTGCTTTGATTTCATCAAATTTTCCGGCTTTTACAAGGTCACCTTTTACCATCCAGCTTCCGCCGCATGCAACGATCTTGTCACATGAAAGATAGCTTTCCAGATTCTTTGCATTGACTCCACCGGTAGGCATGAATTTCACACCTGTAAATGGTGCTGCAAGGGCTTTGATCGTAGCAACTCCGCCGAACTGTTCTGCCGGGAAGAATTTCACAACTTTCAGTCCTCTCTTTACCGCCTGTGACACTTCGGAAGGAGTGATACATCCTGGGAACACAGGAATTTCCTTGCTAAGACAGTAGTCAACGATTTCTGGATCAAATCCTGGGCTGACAATGAATTTAGCGCCTGCTGCCACTGCACGGTCTACTTGTTCAACAGTAAGCACGGTTCCTGCTCCAACAAACATTTCCGGGAATTCTGTTGCCATGATACGGATCGATTCTTCTGCTGCATCTGTACGGAATGTTACTTCTGCGCATGGAAGTCCGCCTTCGCAAAGTGCCTTTGCAAGTGGCGCTGCATCTTTCGCATCGTTAAGTACAACTACAGGTACTACGCCCATTTTCTGAATTGTTTCTGTTACGTTCATTGTAATCTCCTCCTTTAATATATGGATATTTATTTATACATATTTTTTTAACGTTTCTCTGACTGCGCCAACGCCCGCTGTCATTTCGCGGAAATATTTGCAGACAAGTTCTGCCATTCCCACTTCATATAAATCCACGCCGAAGATGGCTTTATTTGCAAGTACAGGTCTTAACAGTTCTTCCACATCAGCAGCTTCACCCAGATGAATGTCTGCAACCACCGGGCAGACCGTATCGAGCAGTGGATCCGGGCTGAGTTCGAACTTCTTTCCGCTATCATCAATTGCCATGAGATATCTCAGCCATCCGGCAAACACCAGTGGAATACGCTTTAAATCAGACACTTTCAGTTCTTCTGATGCAGCATATGCTTTAATCGTTTCTCCGAAACGGATCGCAAGCTTCTGCGAAGTATCTGTTGCAATTCGCTGTGGGGTGTCCGGCATAAATGGATTTGGCACGCGCACCTGAAGTACCGTGTCGATGAATTCTTTTGGATCAAGAATTCCCGGATTTACTACTACTGGAAGTCCTTCCACATATCCGACCGTTTCTACTAATTTCTTAAGCTGTTCATCTTTCATTTCTTCAGAAATCTTTTCGTATCCCAATACACAACCGAAAATTGCGAGACATGTATGAAGCGGATTCAGGCAAGTACAGACCTTCATTCTTTCTACTTTGTCTACTGTCTCACGGTCTGTGAACATCAGTCCACCTTTTTCCAGCTCCGGTCTTCCATTCGGAAAATCATCCTCGATCACAAGATATTCCGTCTCTTCTGCATTTACAAAAAGCGCCACATAAGTATTCTTTGAAGTTACGACCGGAGCAAGGTCTTCCACGCCGTCAGCTTCAAGCATTGCTTCCACGGATGTGTCTGGTCTTGGCGTAATCTTATCAATCATACTCCATGTAAAAGATACTTTATCCGAATCAATATAATCTGCAAATCCGGCTTCAGCCTTGCCATTTTCCACCCAGGCTTTTGCAAATGCGCTGATTGCCGCATATAATTTGTCCCCATTATGCGAACAGTTATCCGTACTTACCATTGCGATCGGCTTTGCCCCAGCCTGATATCTTGCATACATCAGTGCAGAAACTTTTCCGAGATAACTTGCTGGTCTTTCAGGCCCTGCCACGAAATCTTCTTCCACAGCCTTCAGCACTTCACCTTTGCCATCTACAAGACTATATCCTTTTTCTGTGATTGTAAATGTTGCCATCTGAAGAGAGTCTTTGGAGAAAATTTCTTTCAATCTTCCGAACCGTTCTTCACTTTCTGAATCAAGTGCAACAGCTTCCGCCACACTTGCCACAACTTTCTTTTCAATGGTTCCGTCTGCTTTCAATGTTACGACAATTCCAAGATTATCATGTGGAAGGTATCTTTTTTCAACGATTTCATAATCAAAGCCTTCTACTGCAATGATTCCTCTGTCAAGTACTCCGGCATTTAACATATCATCCACGACTCTCGCGTGGAACGCCCGGAACAAATTTCCTGCACCAAAGTGAATCCAAAATGGATTTTCCCTGGTCGCAGCCACCATTTTATCCACATCATACCTCGGAAGCTGATAACCCTTTTCTTCCCACTTCACTCTGTTTTGTAATCCTGCTTTATTTAACTTCATTCGCCCTATCCTTTCTTGATTTCTTTCTCTTCTTAAGCACCATCTGTATCATTGTTTTTATTATAAATGAAAACAATAAAAAATTACATTGAAGCAATTGTTGTGAACATTGCAAAAGTTGCGTTTTCATGTTAGAATATTGCTATAAGTAAGGGGGATTTATCGATGAAAGAGAATCTCAAAACCACGTTCAGCAACCGGCAGTATATGCTCTCCGATAATTTTGAATTATATTATTACTCTGACACAAAATTGTCAGGTGTCAACTACCATTCTCACGACTATTACGAATTTCATGTCATGATGTCCGGACATGTCACCATGTATATTGAGAAAGACGCCTGTCCGATTCAGGTCGGTGATATTTTACTCATCTCACCCGGCGTAAAGCACCACGCTGTCATCACAAAT
>JAQYAI010000053.1 GCA_029227655.1 bacterium
AGGAAAGTGTAGGTTAGTTTTATTATGGCTAAAAAAGTTACAAAAAAAGTGACAAAAAAACGTGTCAAGAAAAACGTTGAACGCGGACAGGCACATATCCAGTCATCTTTCAATAATACAATCGTTACTTTGACAGATGCACAGGGAAATGCTTTATCATGGGCAAGTGCAGGTGGTCTTGGTTTTAGAGGTTCAAGAAAATCTACTCCATACGCAGCGCAGATGGCAGCTGAAACAGCAGCTAAAGCAGCTTTAGTACATGGTCTTAAAACAGTAGACGTATTCGTAAAAGGACCTGGTTCAGGAAGAGAAGCAGCAATCCGTGCCCTTCAGGCATGTGGAATCGATGTTACAAGCATCACTGATGTAACACCAGTACCACACAACGGATGTCGCCCACCAAAACGTAGAAGAGTCTAGTCGATTATTATTAGGAGGATACAGATCATGGCAGTAAATAGAGTTCCAGTTCTTAAAAGATGCCGTTCATTAGGAATGGATCCAATTTATTTGGGAATTGACAAAAAGTCTAACAGACAGTTAAAAAGAGCTAATAGAAAAATGAGCGAATATGGTCTTCAGTTACGTGAAAAACAGAAAGCTAAATTTATCTATGGTGTATTGGAAAAACCTTTCAGAAACTACTTTGAAAAAGCAGCTCAGATGAAAGGTATGACAGGTGACAACTTAATGACTATTCTTGAATCAAGATTAGACAATGTTGTTTTCCGTCTTGGCCTCGCAAGAACAAGAAAAGAAGCAAGACAGATCGTTGACCACAAACACGTTTTAGTAAACGGAAAACAGGTTAACATTCCATCTTACTTAATCAAAGCTGGCGATGTAATTGAAATCAAAGAAGCTAAAAAAGCTTCTCCAAGATACAAAGAAATCGTTGAAGTAACAGGTGGACGTTTAGTTCCAGAATGGTTAGATGCAGATATCGAAAACTTAAGAGGAACAGTTAAGAACCTTCCATCACGTGAAATGATCGACGTACCAGTTAACGAAATGTTAATCGTCGAATTATATTCTAAATAAAACGCATAGAATAGACTGCTTAACGAACCCTTTTTCAGGGTTCGTTAAGGTTATGTTTTCAAGCGTTTCGTTTAAGGTCTTCAGGTGGGCCTTGGGCGAGTAAAAGAAACACCCTCAACAATCAAAACCCATAAAGGAGGGACCAAAATAATGTTTGATTTTAATAAACCAAATATTGAAATTACAGAAATTTCAGAAGATAAAAAATATGGCAGATTCGTAGTAGAACCTCTTGAAAGAGGATATGGTACGACATTAGGTAACTCTTTAAGAAGAATCATGCTTTCTTCTTTACCGGGGGCTGCAATCAGTCAGATTAAAATCGATGGTGTATTGCATGAATTCAGCACAATTCCTGGAGTAAAGGAAGACGTTACTGAAATCATCATGAATTTGAAATCATTAGCAATCAAAAACACATCAGAAACAGATGAACCAAAAACAGCATACATCGAGTTTGAAGGTGAAGGTGTTGTGACAGGTGCGGACATCCAGGCAGATGCTGATATCGAAATCATGAACCCTGATACTGTGATTGCTACATTAAATGGTGGAGCAGACAGCAAGCTTTACATTGAGCTCACAATCACAAAGGGACGTGGCTATGTAGGAGCTGATAAGAACAAGACAGAAGACATGCCAATCGGTGTGATTCCAATTGATTCTATCTACACACCAGTAGAAAGAGTGAATCTTACTGTCCAGAATACACGTGTTGGTCAGATTACAGACTTTGATAAATTAACATTAGATGTATGGACAAACGGAACATTAGCTCCAGATGAAGCAGTAAGTTTAGCTGCAAAAGTACTTAATGAACATCTGAAATTATTCATTGATTTATCAGAAGTAGCTATCACTGCTGAAGTTATGATTGAAAAAGCAGATGATGAAAAAGAAAAAGTGCTTGAAATGAGTATTGATGAACTTGAACTTTCCGTTCGTTCATACAATTGTCTGAAGAGGGCAGGAATTAATACTGTTGAAGAACTTACAAATAGAACTCCGGAAGATATGATGAAAGTCCGTAACCTTGGACGTAAATCATTAGAGGAAGTTCTTGCTAAATTAAAAGAACTTGGCTTAGAATTGAGTCAGGGCGAGGAGTAGAGAAAACCACATCTGGCTAGTAAGCCCGATGAAAGCATAACCAGATAACATACTATAGTAAATCCGAAGAAGTGTATAGTATGTTCAGATCAGTGGAGGATTAGAACAATGGCAAAATATAGAAAACTTGGCAGAACATCAAGCCAGAGACAGGCATTATTAAGAAATCAGGTAACAATGTTAATTCAGCACGGAAAAATCAGAACAACTGAAGCTAAAGCGAAAGAAATCCGTAAGATTGCTGAAGGTCTTATTGCAATGGCTGTAAGAGAAAAAGATAACTTTGAAGAAGTTACAATCACAGCTAAAGTTGCTAGAAAAGATGCTGAAGGCAAGAGAGTGAAAGAAGTTGTAGATGGTAAGAAAGTTACTGTATACGATGAAGTTGAAAAGACAATCAAAAAAGATATGCCTTCAAGACTTCATGCTAGACGTCAGATGCTCAAGACACTTTATAATGTAACAGAAGTTCCAACAGAAGCTGCTGGAAAGAAGAAAAATACAAAGAAAGTTGATTTAGTTGATAAATTATTCAACGAAATCGCTCCTAAGTATGCAGATCGCAACGGTGGATACACAAGAATCGTTAAGATTGGACAGCGTAAAGGTGACGCTGCGATGGAAGTTATCATTGAATTAGTTTAATTTGAGCAGGATTTTCTAAGTTGCAGACTAGCGGTATAATTCGAAAGAGTTATACCGCTTTTTTTTGTCATCGGAGTATGGTATAATCATTACATCTACGATAATATAAATACGGTGGGAGGATATATAAAATGAAAGTAGGAATTGCAAACGATCACTCAGCAGTTGAAATGAAAAATATGGTAGTTGATTATTTGTTAGAAAAAGGATTTGAAGTTGTGAATTATGGGACAGATTCACATGAAAGTTGCCATTATCCAATGTATGGTGAAATCCTTGGAAAAGCAGTTGCTTCTGGAGAAGTTGACCGTGGAATTGCAATCTGTGGAACAGGTCTTGGTATTTCACTTGCTGCCAATAAAGTGAAAGGTGTAAGAGCGGCTCTCTGTTCTGAACCATATACAGCAAAGATGTCAAGAGAACATAATAATGCGAATATCTTAGCTTTTGGTGCAAGGGTGATAGGAATTGAAATGGCAAAAATGATCATTGACGTTTGGTTTGAAGCAGAATTTCTTGGCGGAAGACATGAAGAGCGTGTAAATATGATTATGGAAATTGAAAAAAATAATTAAGACATAAAAATAAGTTGCGTATCTGTGGAGATACGCAACTTATTTTATAGAATTGTCTTAAAAATTACCAGAACACATTTCCACCCACAATTATTCCCTGCTTGCCTGTCCAAGTGGCATTGAAGAAGAAACAATTCCGAACAGAGGCAAGACGGCTTCCGTTAAGTGCATCCTGAGCTGCCTGATAGCATAACGATGCAGGACCTTTTGCGAGAACCCGGCTCAGACTTCCGTTCCAAGTGGGTGAGAACTGCCCTCGCTGATAGATGACACCATATAAAGAATTAGGATAGTTAGGACTTTCTACACGATTCATAATGACGGTGGCAACGGCAAGTAATGCATCATAATTACTTGTTCCGGCTTCGCATTGAAGAATGCCGGCAAACAGAACCAAGTCATTTGTTGAAGCTCCATTAGAAGGCGGAGCAGGCTTGGCGCTATCGGAATTACCAGATGAGCTGGAAGCAGCATCCTGAGCGGCCTTGGCATTTGCAAGTGCCTCGGCAGAAGCCTGAAGATCACTAGATGTAGATGAAATCTTCGCGTTAAGTTCACTGGATTTTGTCTTTAAAGTTTCCTGCATAGAAAGCAGCTTAGCTTGTTCATCATTTAAAGCAGATTCCTTTTCTTCGATATCAGAACGGATATCTTTCAATTCCTCTAACATGTTGCGGTCGTATTCTGTAACGTTTTTTACAAATTCAGTACGATTTAAGAAATCAGCCATATTTTCTGATTTACAGATCATATCGAGGAAGGAAGGATTTCCGGTTTCGTACATAAACTTAATACGCTTTTTCATTGCGGTATATTGCATTTCTTCGTTCAGCTTTGCAGAGGCAAGATCAAGTTTGGCCTTTTCGATTGCGGCATTTGCTTCATCGATTTGCAATGCGATTGTTGTAATTTCGGAACTAAGTGAATTCAATTCATTATTTAGTTTGTTTAGCTGGTTTTGTAGATTGGTAGTTTGCTGCTCTAAACTGTCAACATCATCTGCATGAACAATGATGCCGGTAGAACAAAAGACAATGGCACAGGATAAGGCAAGAAAGCGGGTGACCAATGTTTTAAAGTTTTTTCTCATACAAAAATTCCTTTCATCAAAAATCAACTCATTGTATTATACTACAAATTGCTTTATTACGCAAACTTTGTTATAATTATATAGTCTTATATCAGATAAAAAGAATATAAATTTATAAAACGGAAAGAGGAAGACAGATGGTAGATATTTTAATAGCAGTCATTTTAGGTATTGTAGAAGGGATAACAGAATGGTTACCAATCAGTAGTACAGGACATATGATTCTGGTAGAAGAGTTCTTACATATGTCAACAAGCGAAGCGTTTAATTCGATGTTTCGAGTTGTGATTCAGCTTGGAGCAATTATGGCAGTTGTCGTGTTGTATTTCGAAAAACTGAATCCATTTTTAAGACGAAAAAGTGCAAAACAAAAGCGCCTTACCATCAATTTATGGTGTAAGATTATTGTAGCAGTTCTGCCGGCGATGATTTTTGGATTATTGTTTGATGATATCTTAGACAAATATCTTTATAATTATGTAGTTGTTGCATTGATGCTTATCATATATGGTGTGTTCTTTATTATCATTGAGAAGAGAAATAAAGATGCTCAGCCACATATTACAAAGCTGTCTCAATTACCGTATTCTACTGCTCTTGGAATTGGTTTTTTCCAGGTACTTGCAATGATTCCGGGAACTTCACGTTCAGGGGCTACGATACTTGGAGGATTGATGCTTGGGACTTCAAGATATGTTGCAACCGAATTTACATTTTATCTGGCTATTCCGGTAATGTTTGGTGCAAGTGCACTTAAGATGCTCAAGTTTGGATTTCATTATACAGCAATGGAAGTAGCAATTCTGCTTGTGGGATGTGTTGTAGCATTTGTGGTTTCCATTGTTGCAATTAAATTCCTGCTATCATATATTAAGAAGAATGATTTCAAGGCTTTCGGTTATTATCGAATTGTACTCGGTGCTGTTGTTTTGATTTATTTTGCAATTTTTGGATAGTAGTATACAGATTATACAAAAAAAGTGGTTATTTATGCAGAAAAAATGTATAAATAATCACTTGCTTTTTTGCAGAAAAGTGATAGAATGATATCTGTATTTTTATACAGAATAATGAATAAATCGGAGGAAAGTATTATGAAAAAGTTTTTAAGTGTAGTATTGGCGCTCGCATGTACACTTTCGTTAGCTGCTTGTGGCGGAAGTTCAGATTCAGAAGCTGGAGCAGGTGAAAATGTAACTGCTAAAGTGATTGAACATGATTTGACAAATGAAGATTATGCATTTGGTGTTGATAAGACACAGCCGGAACTTCTTGAGGACGTGAATGCATTTATTGCAAAAATCAAAGAAGATGGAACATTAGAAGAAATCTGTGACAGATATTTTGGTGATGGAGAACCAACAGCGGTTGAATCAGCTGTATTAGATGATTCTAAAGACCAGCTCATTGTTGCTACAAACGCAGCATTTGAACCATTTGAATATACAAAAGGTGACAAATACTACGGAATCGATATGGAAATAGCAGCTCTTCTGGCAGAAGAACTTGATAAAGAGCTTGTTATTCAGAACATGGATTTTGATGCAGTATGTCTTTCTGTAGGACAGCAGAAATGTGATATCGCCATGGCAGGTCTTACAATTAATGCCGAAAGAGAAGAATATGTAACCTTCTCTGATTCATATTATGCAGCTTCGCAGAAGCTTATTGTGCCAAGCACAAACAAAGATTTTGATGACTGTGCGAATGCTGATGATGTAGTAGCTATTCTTAATGAATTGACAGAAGATGTCTCAGTTGGTGTTCAGGCTGGCACAACAGGACAGTACTATGTAGAAGGCGATGCTGACTGGGGATTCGATGGTCTTCCAGTAAAGTGTGTAACATATAAGAGTGGTGCACTTGCTGTTCAGGATATGTTAAATGGAAACATTCAGTTCGTAATCATTGATGCAGCTCCGGCAGCTGCTATTACTGAAGCAATCAACGCAGTTCAGTAGTCATATTAGAAAAAGGATTGAGAAACTATGGGTAATTTTGAACAAAAAGTAAAAATATTTACAGAAATATTCTGGCAGGAGAATGGATATATAAAAGTTCTGGAAGGATTACAGAATACACTTTTGATTGCAATTGCGGGTCTGCTCATTGGAATTGTGATCGGGACATTGATTGCGACAGCGAGGGTGATTCCAAAATATAAATTACTTCCAAGGGTGTTGAATTCCATTTGCAGTTTCTACGTTGCACTGTTCCGTGGTACACCAATGGTAGTTCAGCTTCTTGTATTTTATTATGTTCTTTTGCCGATTATTGGACTTAAAATTACCGGCGTTCAGGTTGCCATGTTAGTATTTGGATTAAATAGTGGAGCTTACATTTCAGAAATCATGCGAAGTGGTATCCAGTCCGTTGATCCGGGGCAGATGGAAGCAGGACGTGCGGTAGGGTTGAGCTTTGGGACAAGTATGATGAAAATCGTGATTCCTCAGGCGGTGAAGAATATTCTTCCAACTTTAGGAAATGAATTTGTTTCATTAATTAAAGAAACTTCCGTGGTAAGTTTTGTTGGTGCGGCAGATCTTTATGTTGCGTTTAACTACATTGGAAGTAACAGTTACGAGTTCATGGTTCCTTACCTTGTAATGGCACTGATCTATATTGCACTTGTGCTTGTGATTTCTCTGTTGATCAAATTGATGGAAAGGAGCCTGAAGAAGAGTGATAGACGTAATTAATCTTAAAAAAAGCTTTGGGGATACAGAAGTTCTTACTGGAATCAATATTAAAATTAATAAAGGAGATATTGTAGCAGTTATCGGGCCTTCTGGATCAGGAAAAAGTACCTTTTTACGTTGCCTGAACTGTATGGAAGATCCAACTGGCGGAAGTATTATTTTCAATGGTGTGGATATCGCAGATATGAGGGTAGATATCAATGAACACAGACGTCATATGGGAATGGTTTTCCAGCATTTTAATTTATTTAATAATAAGACAGTGCTCGAAAATATTATGCTGGCTCCAGTATATTTACAATGTCAGGATTTAAAGAAAGCAAAGAGAGCGAATCTGTTTAGAAAAGAAAAGCTCCCAATCACAAAGACAAAACAGCAGATTAAAGAGGAAGCGAAAGAACAGGCAATGGCCCTCTTGAAACGAATTGGTCTGGAAGATAAGGCTGATGTCTATCCATCCACGCTTTCTGGTGGACAGAAACAGCGTATCGCAATCGTTCGTTCTCTGGCGATGAATCCGGATGTGATTCTGTTTGATGAACCGACATCTGCACTTGATCCTGAAATGGTCGGAGAAGTTCTTGAACTTATGAAAGAACTTGCAAAAGAAGGAATGACGATGGTCGTTGTAACACATGAAATGGGATTTGCCAAAGAAGTTGCAAACAGAGTCGTATTTATTGATGAAGGAAAGATTAAAGAAGAAAATAGTCCTCAGGAATTTTTTGCAAATCCAAAGGATGAAAGATTAAAAGACTTTTTATCAAAAGTATTATAAAAATAAAATGGCTGCTGTGGCAGCCGTTTTATTTTTTTAAAAAAGTTTATTCCTGATCATTCATATAAGATAAGATGAAAGTAATTTGTGACTGAAGATCTTCGCACTCATTATGCATAATGGAAATTGCTTTTTTTATTTTATTGAAAACTGTATTTCGGTGCATAAAGATTGCACCTGCTGTTTGATTGATGTTGCATCCGTTCTTGAGATATTCAATATATATTTCACACAGGTCGGTATTGTGTTTCAGGTCGTATTGTTTTAATAAATGATAGTGAGGAGATTCTATTAATTTCATAGAATCTTTTTTTAAATTATGAAGAATATACCGGAAGGTGACATCTTCAAAATAGCAAAAGCGGTTCGATGTGGAAGAACTCAGCTTTAATGCCTCTTTACACTGGATGACAGCAGTAGGTAAATCCGTAAGTGAGAAGAAAGGATTGCTGACTGCGCAAGTGAACTCGTGATTTTTTAAGAGGTTTCTGAAAAGCATTTCTTCTTCAGGTGTGAAAAAATGATGAGTCGAGTCACTCTCGGCATCTGTTTTCAGCATGAAAATCTGATTCTTGTATATAAAAGGTCTGATAGAAGCAAAACTGTTCCGTAAATTCCAGCTTAAGAAGGAGAGCGGCAATTCAGAAATAGCATCGTAGGTCAGCTCCGCCAAAATAAAGTATCCATTCATTGCAAGACCTGGAATATAACTGATTTGATCTTCTAACTGTTTTTGTGGTTTGGTCTGGTTTTCAAGAAGCTCAATCAAAAATACCTCATAATTTTCCATGAAAGAACGGCTGGTATAACGTTCCTGTTGGAAAAAAAGTTCCAGATTTTCTACTACCATGTTCATGAGATATAGATAATTTGTCTTGGGATGCACACGATTTCGGAAAATAAGAGCATACCCAGCAATATGATTATTAACAGTAAAACGATACATCATGCTATAATAGCAGTCATGTGGTGTAATACAATAATAATTGATCAGTGGATTGGCAGCAGTTTCGGAAGTTGAAATCAATCCATCCTGTCTTAAACGGGACATCACCTGAGGCGTTACATATCCGCTATCCAGAATTTCATTCATAATACCATCATTGATCTCATCAGAACGAAATTCGCCAAGCAAAGAAAAATTGCTATCTAAGACGACCATAGGATGGGTCAGGATATCACGGGATAAGTCTAATAAATCCTGCATGGATCCTCCGCGGAGAAGAGACAGATGAAAGTTCTTGTCCCATATTTCAAAATCATGGAAGATGGTCAGTATTTTATTGAATATTTTTGCATAGGATTGTTGTGTATACAACAAAACAATCGAAAGGCTGTCAGAGAACCGGCTGATGTGAATGTCTTCATCATTGCAAATACACAAAAAAACACTGTTTTTGTTAAAGTTATATGCGCAGATGGCATTAGTGTTTTTGGACAATTCTTCGTGGGTGACAAGATAGAGTTCCTTATTTATTTCATCAGAAACTGACAGCATTGCATTCATATCAAATAACCGCAGGCAGCTGAAAGATTCGGATAAATCAATATTTAGAGTTTCATAAATACTATTAGATGCCAGTCTGTATAGTAAAACATTCAATGGTATTTGCATAGTGGATTCTCCTTTATGTTAAACTTCCTATATTTTATCATATTTTTTGGGAGAAATGTTGAAAAAGCATATTTTTTTATCGATTTTATGTTTATTTTGACAAACTTTATAGGAATTATTTATATTATAATGTTTTAATAGATTGTATTAATAAAGGAGGAGATTAATATGAATCTTTTTTCACCGGCTGAAGTAGCCAAAAATTATATTAACATTGGGAAAGGTAAAGTAAACACACCGGTTATCAAGATGTTCCTGCTTGCAATTCTTGCAGGGGCGTTCATTGGGGTTGGTGGCATTGCTTCAACGACTGCCTCTGTATCCGTAGAGCAGGCATCCGTTGCAAAGTTCTTGTCAGCATGTATTTTCCCAGGTGGACTTACGATGGTTTTGCTGGCAGGAAGCGAATTGTTTACCGGGAATAATTTACTGGTGATACCATTGCTGGAGAAGGAAATTACTGTTGCCGGAATGCTGAAGAACTGGGTAGTTGTCTACCTCGGAAATTTTGTTGGAAGTTTTCTGATCGCAGCAGGTGTGGTTTATGGTCACAGTCCATCACTTTTTGGAAATAAACTGGCTGTTTCCATTATTTCTACATCAGTAGGAAAATGTTCTATGACATTTTCAGATGCACTGATCCGTGGAATTCTTTGTAATTTCCTGGTATGTATCGCAGTTTGGATTTCTTTTGCAGCTAAAGATGTGGCAGGAAAAGTAATAGGACTGTTCTTCCCAATTATGATGTTTGTGGTTTGCGGATTTGAACATAGTGTGGCAAATATGTACTATGTATGTGCAGGACTTTTGGCTAAAGGAGTACCACAGTTCGCAGAGGCAGCAGCAGAAGCAGGTGTTGATTTTGGTGCTGTTACAGTTGCAAATATGCTTGGAAAGAATTTATTGCCAGTTACTATCGGTAATATTATCGGTGGAGCAATCTGTGTTGGATGTACATATTGGTTCATTTATTTAAGAAAAACAGATAAATAACAGATTACAGATGGCGTATTAAAAGAAAAACAAAATAACGAGAAGGGAATGGATTAAAAAATGAGTAAGATTTATCTTGCGGACAGCAAAAGTGCAGATAAGAGAGTGGAACATTTTCTTTCAAAGTATGCAAGTAAAGTAAGTGTTTATGCACCAGGCACAT
>JAQYAI010000054.1 GCA_029227655.1 bacterium
TAAGCGTGAAGCCCCCCTCAAGATAAGATTTCCAGTCGCAAGACGAAGACCCCTTGAAGAACACGAGGTAGATAGGGCAGAGGTGGAAGTGCAGTAATGCATGGAGCTGACTGTCACTAATCGGTCGAGAGCTTGTCCAAAGAGACACGAAAGAGAGTGTCCGGTTTCCTGGATTGATGTTAGAAAATACTGTATGTGGTTTTTAAGGTACATGGCCTAGTGGCTCAGTTGGTTAGAGCGCCGCCCTGTCACGGCGGAGGTCGAGGGTTCGAGTCCCTTCTGGGTCGTTTCTGGATAATCATTCAGAGCAAATGGGATCTTAGCTCAGCTGGGAGAGCATCTGCCTTACAAGCAGAGGGTCATAGGTTCGAGCCCTATAGGTCCCATTTTATTTCAAACATGGAAGAGTATTCTTCCTTTATATACATGCCGACATGGCTCAATTGGCAGAGCAGCTGATTTGTAATCAGCAGGTTATCGGTTCGAGTCCGATCATCGGCTTGCACGGAAGTGCTTTTGGGTGGATTCCCGAGTGGCCAAAGGGGGCAGACTGTAAATCTGTTGGCACCGCCTTCGGAGGTTCGAATCCTCCTCCACCCATTCACTTATGTGTTAATTATTATCGCGGGATGGAGCAGTCTGGTAGCTCGTCGGGCTCATAACCCGAAGGTCGTAGGTTCAAATCCTGCTCCCGCAATTTCGCCCAGATAGCTCAGTCGGTAGAGCAGAGGACTGAAAATCCTCGTGTCGCTGGTTCGATTCCGGCTCTGGGCATTTGTCCAAAAGGACAAGTTAATAGATGGAGCATTAGCTCAGTCGGTAGAGCACTTGACTTTTAATCAAGTTGTCCGGGGTTCGAATCCCCGATGCTTCACTTATAGCCGTATTGTTATCGAAAGATGACAGTACGGTTTTTTTTGTAAATAGAAAATGGAGAAAAAGAATGAAGACATCTATAGAATTAGAAAAAAAATTAATGAGTATAAATAAAAAAAGTTATCCTGCTTATAAGGAATTAAGAGGTAGTTATATATTTCCCGAATTTCAACTGAATATAGAACATGTACAAGGAGATCCATTTGCATCTCCTTCCAGAATAAGTATTGCTGTCAAAAAAGAACAGGCAGGATTTCCTAAAGAGTATTATAAGACGAATCATCAGAGAATTGCATTACAGGATTATTTGACAAGAAGTTTTGCGCATGCTGTGGATAAATATACTTTTCAGGCGAAAGGATCAGGAAAAAGTGGTTTAATTCAGGTCAGTAGGTGTGGTCAGGAAATTTTGGAAAGAAGTGCATTTGAAATAGAGAATGGAAATGTACTGGTCAGGTTTGAAGTGGGGTTTCCGGCAAATGGGAGAACAATAAATGCAATAGAATTGAAAAAAATTATATTTGAATATCTTCCAAATATTGTAAAACAAAGTTTGTTTTATGCGAATTGTAAAAAAGAAGAAATAAAAAGAGTGATAGAGTTAGCTGAGGATCAACAGTATATACGAGATGAGTTAGAGAAAAAAAATCTGGTAGCATTTATCGCAAATGGTTCCATTTTGCCGAGAGAAAGTGGTGTTTCACAAAAACCGATGAAAAACGCGACGGTATTTCAGTCACCGAAGAGTGTAGAAGTGGAAATGAATCTTCCAAACAGAGGTAAGATTTATGGAATGGGAATACCAAAAGGGATTACACTTATTGTTGGTGGCGGATATCATGGAAAATCAACCCTTTTAAAGGCGGTGGAACAAGGGATTTACAATCATATTTCAGGAGATGGGAGAGAATATGTGATTACACAAAATGACGCTGTAAAAATCCGTTCAGAAGATGGAAGAGCAGTGTCACATGTAAATATTTCGCCGTTTATTAATGATTTGCCAAATAAAAAAGATACAAAAGATTTTTCGACTGAAGATGCAAGTGGATCGACTTCTCAGGCAGCAAATGTGGTAGAGGCAATACAGTCTGGATCAAAACTTCTTTTAATCGATGAAGACACATGTGCTACTAATTTTATGGTTCGTGACAGTTTAATGCAGATGATCGTATCAGGAGATAAGGAACCGATTACTCCTTTTACCATGCAGGCAAGGAAAATGTATGAAAGCCTGGAAGTTTCTGTTTTGATGGTGGCTGGAAGTTCTGGTGCGTATTTTTATATTGCGGATCATATCATACAAATGGATAATTATCATGCGCTGGATATTACTGAAAAGGTTAAAAAGGTAATAGATTGTGATATAGAGGAAAAAATAGAAACAAGTAAAGTATCAATTGAAACTTTAGCAAGGAAAGGAAAAAGCCCGCGTCTAGTAAGTGTAAATCGAGTAGAGAAAAAACATGATCAAATGAAAATAAAGCAATTTGGAAAAACCAGCTTTTCTATAGGAAGAGAAAATGTTGATCTTAAATATGTAGAGCAATTATTGGATTCGGAGCAGACTACCACATTATCTTATTGTCTTAGAAATTTATTAGAAAAGCTGGAAAAAAGGGAACAGGATTTAGATGAACTGGTTGAACATTTGTGGGCACAAATTCAGAAAGAAGGATTACGCTCTTTGTGCAAAGAGACATATTTACCATCTGATTTGGCTCAAGTAAGGAAGATGGATATTTATGCATGTGTAAATCGTTATCGTGGTCTGCGATAAGAGTTGCCAGATTTTCAAAAAAATGATATTCTGAAAACAAGCGTTATTCAAAACAGAGGTAAAAAAATGTATAAGAATAAATATCGAAAAAAGTTGGCAGGTCTTTTAACAACAGTTCTTTTGGCTACAACGATCTGTTCTGGTCATGTTCTTGCAGAAGAAAAAGAACCTGTTGACACCAGAACAAAAGAAGGAGAGGCGATTAGTACAGAAGAAGCATATGCGATGGAAGTAGACTCGAATGCATGGGAAGACTGGCCTCAGGGGCCACAGACATATGGGGAAGCGGATATTGTTATGGATGCAGACACAGGCGCCATTTTGTATGCTAAAAATATTGATGGGAAAGCTTACCCAGCTAGTATTACGAAAGTGCTGACCTTATTGATTGCTTTAGAAAATGGAAATCTTGAAGATAAAGTCACATTTTCCACAGAAAGTGTCCACTGTGTTCCTTATGGATATGCCCATATTGGAATGAAGGCTGGAGAAGAAATTACACTTGAGGACGCATTATATGGAATGATGCTTGCATCTGCAAATGAAGTTGCGTATGCAATCGGGGATAGCGTTGGAGAAAGCTATGAGTGGTTTATTCAGGAAATGAATGATCGGTGCAAAGAATTGGGTGCGGTAAATTCTAATTTTGTTAATACAAATGGACTGGATGACGAGAATCACTATACAACTGCAAGAGATATGGCA
>JAQYAI010000055.1 GCA_029227655.1 bacterium
GCGCAACCGTGCGTTGCTTGAATTTCCGCAACGTAGGTTGTATAGTGTTTATGAGGAGGCGAGATATATGGAAACAAAATCATTAATTTGTTATAGGGGGATTTATGGTAATTATATTCAAATAAGTAAATGAAATTTTTATGGAAAATCCCTTTTGAAACTAATTTTAAAAAGTATTATAATGAAAGAACAACGAGTAGCATGCATGCGTAAGTCCAGTTGCGCAGATGCTGCTCTTTTTTGTGTGAAATAATATTTAGGAGGAAGATTTTATGTATGGAATGTAAGGATATGAAATATAAAATTGGTGATTACGTCAGTAAACCGATAGCAGGTGTGTGCAGAGTTGCAGATATTTTGCATTTAGATATGGTCGGAGTGAAACCTGATACATTATTCTATCTTTTAATACCCGTAGAAAACAGGCAGGAAAAGATTTATGTTCCGGTTGAATCTGCCCAGTCAAGTCTAAGATTGTGTCTGACGTCAGAAGAAGCGTGGAAATTAATTGAGAGAATCCCTGAAATTCAGGTGATATGGATTGATAATGAAAAAATGCGAGAACAAAAATATAAGGAAGCAATAAAAATAAACAGCCCGGAGGCATTAGTTTCTGTTATAAAAATGACTTTTCATCGCAAAAAAATGCGGATTGAGCAAGGGAAGAAAAGCACTTCATCTGATGAACGATATTTTCAGATGGCAGAGAATCTTTTGTACACTGAGCTGGGATTGGCACTTAAAAAGCCTAAACAGGAGATTTCTCAGCTGATTATTGATTTTATTGACAAAAATGGCAGATAATGTCAGGTCATACATTATTTTTATATGAAGGAAAGGTGAATATAATGGAACAGTCTAATCAATTTTTGGGGACAGAGCATATTGGAAAGCTTATGCGAAAATATGCAATTCCCTGCATCATTTCTCTTTTGGTCGGAGCACTTTATAATATTGTAGATCAGATTTTTATTGCGAATGCCAGTTATCTTGGCTCTTATGGAAACGCTGCAAATACGTTGGTCTTTCCACTGACGGTGGTGGCACTTGCCATTGCAGTTATGATTGGTGATGGTTGTTGTGCATTTGTCAGCATTAGTCTGGGGAAGAAAGAAATCCATACTGCCAAACAGAGTGTTGGGAATTCAGTTGTTATGATTACTGCGTGCGGACTGGTGCTTGCAGTTGTTTATTTGGTATTTTCTGAACAGATTATCTCTATGTTTGGTGGAACAGTCAATGCAGAAACATTTCATCATTCCAAAGAATATTTCTTTTATATTTCTTTGGGTATTCCATTTTATATGTTTGGGCAGGCAATGAATCCAATCATACGTGCAGATGGAAATCCTAAGTTCGCTATGATTTCTACATTGGCTGGTGCTGTAATTAATATTATTTTAGACCCCGTATTCATTTTTGTACTTAAGTGGGGGATGATGGGCGCTGCAGTTGCAACAGTCATCGGTCAGGTAGTGACAGCAGTTCTGGCAATCTGGTACCTGGCGAATATGAAAATAATTAAACCAGAAAAGGGAGATTTTCGTTTCAATGGTGTCACTTGCAAAAAAACACTGGTGCTTGGGATTACCAGTTTTCTGTCTCAGATTAGTCTGGTAGCTGCCATGGCGGCCATCAATAATATGATTCGCAAATATGGGGCGCTTGATCCTGTATTTGGTCAGGAGCAGTATGCGCAGATTCCCATGGCGGTTGTTGGTATTGTCATGAAATTTTTCCAGATTGTTATTTCTATTGTTGTAGGAATGGCAGCAGGCTGTATCCCGATTGTAGGGTTTAATATGGGAGCCGGGAAAAAAATGCGTGTGAAAGAATTGTTTACGAAACTGCTTGTTGCGGAGGCTTCGGTTGGTCTGGTTGCTCTGATTCTGGTAGAGTTATTTCCACAACAGCTCATCAACATTTTTGGCGCAGCGAATGAGAGCGTTTACTATACTGAATTTGCAATTAAAGCATTTCGGATTTATCTTTGTATGATGATTTTTGCCTGTGTGAATAAGGCTTGCTTTATTTTTCTGCAGGCAATGGGAAAAGCTATTGCTTCCACAATGTTGTCTATGATCCGAGAAGTCATTTTTGGTGTAGGCTTTGCATTGTTGCTTCCAGGATTTTTCGGTCTGGATGGAGTTCTTTATTCCATGCCAGTATCCGATTTGCTGACATTTTTTGTGGCAGTTATTTTAATAATTTGTACATATAAAGAACTAAGGAAAGGGGAAAGTGACTTATGAAAAACAGAGTGATTACAATTAGCCGTGAATTTGGAAGTGGTGGACGCACGATTGGCAAAAAGGTTGCGGAAAAACTGGGAATTCCCTGCTATGATGCGGAACTGATCCATAAAATTGCCAAAGAAAGTGGATTTAATGAAAACTATATCAAAGATGCAGGAGAGTATGCACCTGGAGGTTACATTTCTTCGGCATTTTCAAATCGTATGTTTGGTCCTACTAATGAGGATTATCTTTGGAATATTCAATATAAAATCATTTCAGAACTGGCTGAAAAGGGACCATGTGTGATTGTTGGCAGATGTGCAGATTATATTCTTAGGGATAAGGCTGACTGTCTGAAAATATTTATCCATGCAGATATGGAGTTCCGGGTAAAACGCATCGTTGATGTTTACGGTGAGCGTGAAATTTCTCCAGAACAACGCTTGAAGGAGAAAGATAAACGCCGTGCGGCATATCACCGTTTTTACACGGATATGAATTGGGGACACGCTCAGAATTATCACATTACACTGAACAGTGGTGTGCTGGGCATAGAGAGATGTGTTGATATTATTACACAATTATATCCGAATGGCGAAATTGATGAAGGATAAATTAGTTAGGATACATCTAGACTGCAAGGTAGCATTACGGAATATTGTGAAAAGAACAATTTAGACTTAAGCATGTTCTGTACATTGCTTCGCAATCTGGATTTTGGACTGCCGCAATATGAAAACCGGCAGTCCTTTGAAATGTAGTGAAATAGTTATTATTTTTTTGCCGGTACAATTTCCAGCCAGTATCCATCCGGGTCTGTAATGAAGTAAATTCCCATTGCAGGGTTTTCAAAGCAGATGCAGCCCATTTCTTCATGGAGCTTATGGGCGGCTTCATAGTCATCTGTGCAAAAAGCAAGATGGAATTCACATTCTCCAAGATTATATGGTTGTGGATGATCTTTTAGCCATGTCAGTTCTAATTCAAAGTCGCTCTCATCATTTCCTAAATAAACGATGATAAAACCTTCACCGTTGATACGCCGCTTCTCTTTGAGTCCTACGGCCTTTTCATAGAAGGCAAGGGATTTGTCAAGATCAGTTACGTTGTAGTTTTCGTGATACATTTGAAATTTCATTATAGTCCTCTTTTCTGCGCAGATGCGCTTTGATAATGGCAGGTGTGGGTTATTTTGGAGTTCCTGTATCCGGCTGTTCTGTCAGAATGATCTGGCCTTGGTATTGTGGGTGTTCTGTCAGGAAGCGGCTGATAATCTCCGGTTTTTCCCAGTAATGCATAGGATAGACATGGGCGCAGGATATTTTCTTAAGAAAATACAGTATTCCTCTGTCGTAATCCTTTTCCTGCCGGGGATCCAGTACAACAAAAGCAGCAGTGAGGGATTTTTCACCGAGATTCTGGGCAAGTGTATCGATTTCTTTACGATAGTTTCCAGTCATCTGCCGGTTGTATGCGTCAGATTCCGCTTCCCATACCCAGTCATTTAAGTCGCCTGCATGGTAGAAACAATCTTCTTGTTCTTCTATGAGAAAGGCTACTCCCTTATCGGTAGAACGATAGGTAGTAAGCTTTTGCCCTTGTGGCAGGTCATAGGTCTTACGGGCAGAGACCGTGATGCATGGTACACCTTCGGGCACACTTCTGGAAGGAATATCACGTGATAATACAGCGCAGATGCGCTGCATGCCCATGTCTTTCAGGATAGAAAAAATGGACGGATGATAATGGTCTCCGTGCTTGTGGCTGGCCAATACGAAAATTGGTTTTTCTGGATTCAGTGCCGGTAACTTTCCTTTAAAATAATCAAACAGATAATAGCAGCTGTCAGTCTCGGCAAGAAAACAGCTATGGTGAATATATGTCACTTTCATAAGCGTTTCCCCTTCTGTTGGATTTGATTTACTGGTTTATTTTACTATACAGAGAGCGTTTTTACAATAACGTGCCACAAAACAAAATTCCGCTTATTATCACTGGAAGTAAAAGATCTAATTATCTCTGTTCCAAATGGCAGGAATACAGTTCTGAATAATTCGTGCCAGTTCTTCTTCGGTTTCTTTGCATCCGTTATCTACCCAACGTCTTAATGCAATTGTAAAACCGGCCTGGAAATATACGAAATAATACATCATTTCCGTTTCGGATGTGATTCCTGCAGCTTCACATTTTGGTTTTACCGTCTGATTCCAAAGAGAATCAAATCCCTGTTCCAGAGGGAAATTCCTTCGGTGCTTCAAAACGATTTTATAGAAACTGCGGTGTTTTTTTATATGGTGGAGGAACGGAATCAAAGGCCAGAATGGAAAAATATCATTATCGTATGGTGTGTCAGTTGGGTAACTTTCCAATAATTCCTGATTTAAGTGTTCCTCCATCTGTTCCATGATCTCATAAATATCAGAATAATGAGCGTAGAAAGTAGAACGGTTGACCTGCGCTTTTTCGCATATTATTTTCACCGTGATTTTTTCAAATTCCATAGTATTTAAAAGATCAAGAAAAGTTGTTTTTAATTTTTTATCCATATCACGAAATCTTTGATTATTTCTTATATTCATAAATAATCCTCCATATTTATTATTCCAACACGAATTGGCATATTGATGATTGAAATAGAAAAATGTGAATGATAAGATTTTAATATGAATTTTTGAATAAATCAACTTGTGTTGGAAAAAAGATAGGAGTGTTAGAGATATGAAAGCAGCAATTTATATGGGAAAGGAAAATATTGAAGTCAGAGAACTGCCGATGCCGGAGTGTGGAGATGATGATGTATTGATTCAAAATATTTATTCCAGTATTTGTGGAACGGATGTGGCAGTTTATAAGCACGGACCAAACACAGGGCATCGTATTGATGTGGGTGGTGAATTTGGACATGAGACAATATCCAGAGTAATTGCGATGGGAAAGAATGTAACAGAATTTCAGTTAGGGGAGAGAGTTTATCCATACCCGCTTTACGCAAAGAATGATACAAAACGTGCAGGGACAATCGGAGGGTTTTCGGAATATATTCTTGTGCCACAGGCAAAAAGGAATCATTCACTCTATGAAGTCCCGGAGAATATCTCAGATCGTTTAGCCTGTTTGATTGAACCGTTTACGGTAGGATGCCGGGCAGCGAGAAGGAGCCAGCCAAAAGCAGGAGAACATGCAATCGTATTTGGTTGTGGGACAATAGGACTTGCAGCGTCAGTGGCACTGAAGTTCTTCGGTATGGACAAGGTCATGGTCTGTGATCTGTCTGAGTATCGTCTTGATATTGCAAAGCAACTGGGATTTGAAGTTTGTAATATTGCTAGTGAAAATCTTTCTGCGAAAGCGGAACATTATTTTGGAGTTGCTCCTTCTTTAACAGGGCAGACAATGGATGCAGATGTATTTCTAGATGCGGCCGGTGCCGAAAGTATATTGGGACAGTTTATGGAACACGGAAAGATTGGCAGCCGTTTTGTATCGGTTGCAGTCAATAATTCTATACGAAAACTGGATCTGCTGCATTTGACTTATGCACAGAAAAGTGTGATTGGTTCAGGCGGGTATTTCCCGGAAGATGTGAGAGATGTGCTGGAAATCATGTCAAGTGACAGATGGGAATTGGAAAAAATGATCACTCATGAATTCTCTATTGATGAGATAGACAGAGCAATACAAACAGCCTCTGATTCCAGCAATTCGCTGAATGTAACAATAAGGTTTCAGTGATTGGTAAGCAGAAGCTGTATCGTGCGATGATTCACGCAGATTCATAATTCTTTAATTGCTTTGTAGTATCACAAATGATGGCTATGGATTTGGTTAATACAATAATAAAGAGTGGATCAGTTCTGACTTGTCCCGCAGGTCTGCAGGGTAGTCATCAACATTGCTCGAATGTTAACCGTATAATAAGTGTGGGTTGACAATTGAGAACCAATGTGTTATTCTTCCCACATTGGAGGGAAATGCGATGGGAACAAAGGAACAATTACTTATGCTCTTTGAAAATAATAAAGGTGTTTTCTTTTCCGGAGAGGATATTGCCGAAAAACTTTCTATTTCCAGGACGGCAGTATGGAAATCTGTGAAAAGTCTGCGCAGCGAAGGATACCATATTGAAGCTGTTCGCAACAAGGGGTACTGTCTTTCCGTAGAAACAGATATTCTATCTGTCCAGGGGATACAGAAATATTTGCAGCCGGTCTGCGCGAATGTGGAACTGAGTGTATTTCCTGCGTTACATTCCACAAATGCGTTGGCTCGTGAAAAGGCAATGACTGGTGTGCCAGATGGATATACCATTCTTGCAAATAGTCAGACAGGTGGAAGAGGGCGAAGAGGTCGCACGTTCTACTCACCGCCTGACACAGGGGTATACCTGAGTATGGTGCTTCGGCCGCCTCACTATTCTTCACAGCAGGCAGTAAGATTAACGACTATGGCGGCTGTTGCTGCATGTGAAGCAATCGAAGCGGTCTCTGGCGAAAAGGCTCAGATCAAATGGGTCAATGATATTTATGTCAGGGGAAAGAAAGTCTGCGGTATTCTTACAGAAGCGTCCTTCGGACTGGAGGATGGATGTTTGGAGTATGCAGTGCTGGGAATTGGAATCAATGTATTTCCACCGGCAGACGGATTCCCAGACGAAATAAAGGACATTGCAGGGACTGTATTTCGGAAGGCGCAGAATGATGGAAAAAACCAATTGGCGGCAGAGTTTCTGAACCGGTTCATGAGATATTATGCTATGCCTCAGGAATCGGACTATGTAGACAACTACCGGAGCAGAAGCATGGTAATTGGGAAGGAAATACAGGTCATCTTTTCTGATTGCACAAAAAAGGCAAATGCTCTTGATGTGGATAAGGATTGTCGTTTAATCGTGGAATATGAAAATGGTACAACAGAAAGTTTATACTCCGGTGAAATCAGTATAAAAATGAATGAGTAAAAAAGGAGGCGACAATTTATGTCTAACTTACATTCAAATGTAGATTCAGTGTCCCGACTGGCAGAGGAGATTATTTCTGGACGACGAATGGGGCGAACGGATGATATGTCTGTCCTTTTATCTGCAGATATAGAAGAATTGTGTTCTGGAGCGGATGCGATTCGTAAGGCTTTCTGCGGAGACAAAGTGGATTTGTGTACGATTGTGAACGGACGCAGCGGACGATGTAGTGAAGACTGCAAATTCTGTGCTCAGTCTTGCCACTACCGCACGAATGCAGAGGAATATCCTTTTATGGATGTAGAGGAAATCCTAGAGGAAGGGCGACAGAACGAAGCAGCGGGCATCCATCGCTACTCGATCGTAACAGCAGGTCGAAGTATCAAAGGAAAGGACCTGGAGCAGGCGCTGACTGCTTATCGTCGTCTACAGGAAGAAAGCAGTATGAAATTATGCGCTTCTCATGGACTGCAGACACTAGAGGAATTCCAGCAAATGAAAGACGCGGGGGCAGAACGTTGCCATTGTAACATAGAAACTTCTCGGCGCTATTTCCCATTTGTCTGCACGACACACACTTACGATGATAAGATTGAGAATATTAGGCGTGCCAAGGAGGCGGGGCTTGAGGTGTGCTCTGGCGGGATTATCGGAATGGGAGAGACCTGGGAGGATCGAGTGGATATGGCCCTTAGTCTGGCAGAACTTGAAATTGATTCGATTCCACTGAATATACTGCGGCCGATTCCGGGAACTCCTTTTGAAGAGCTGCCACCGATTTCGAACGAGGATGTACTGCGCACTGTGGCAATCTTCCGTTACATCAATCCGACCGCCTGGATCCGGATGGCGGCAGGGCGCGGTCAGTTTACCGATGGTGGAGCCAAATTGTTCCAATCAGGAGCCAATGCTGCCATTACCGGAGATATGTTGACTACAACGGGTACGAGTATAGCCGATGACATAGAGATGTTCAAACAGCTCGGATACGAGCTATAATTTGGGAAGGAAGTGCAAACAATGTTTGAATCTGAAACTGCGAACAACTTAAATAGAAAGAATAAAATATATATCTTGTCAACCACTGCGGTGATGACAGCAGTGACGTGCGTACTGGCACCGATGTCCATCCCGATCGGACCAGTTCCAATCTCCTTTACAAATCTGGCAATTTATCTGTCACTGTATCTTTTAGGATGGAAGATGGGGACCGTAAGCTATCTGATGTATCTTTTGATTGGAGCAATCGGAGTTCCGGTATTTTCGGGATTCTCCGGTGGGCTGGGCAAGCTTTTAGGACCGACTGGAGGCTATATTATCGGATTTATTCCAATGGCAATCATCTCTGGGCTGGTCATTGAAAAGTACAATAACCGGATCTTCCAGTTTGTGGCGATGGTTCTTGGAACGGCCGTATGCTACGCTTTAGGGACTGCCTGGTTCTGCGTAATCATGGACGTTGGCATTGCCGCCGCTCTTGGAATGTGTGTAATCCCATTTATTCCTGGGGATATTGCGAAAATCATTCTTGCCCTTATGGTTGGACCTGTGTTAAGAAATCGGTTGCGTAAGGCAGGATTTATAAATTAAGAGGAAGATGGATTTTTGTGCTGATTTCTCCATTGCCTCGGAGAGATTCCATAAACAGTCTTAAATGCACGTGAAAAATGAAGCTGATTTTCATATCCGACAGCAGAACCGATTTCTGCGATGGATAAGGAGGTCAGCTTTAATAATTCGGTCGCCTTGACCATACGATAGTTCATTAAGAACTCCTGAGGGGAGCGGCCGATAGACTTTCGAAAAATCTTTCCAAAATAACTGCGGTTGATACCGCAGACAGAGGCAATCTCTTCTACTGTGATGTGATTCTGAAAATTCTGTTCAATAAAACTAATCGCTTCTTTGATATAGAAATCGCTCATCTTGCTGCTATGTACCAGTTTTGTTGATTTGGATGATTGCATAAGGTAATCAAAAAAGAGATATAGATGTCCAATCAGATGAAAAGGAGATTCCTTTGCATGGTGGACGATATACATCATTTCATTTACCAGCTGTTCACGCAAATCCTTGGAATGCGAGCGATAAACGGGGCTGTTCATAGACAATTCTGTTAAATCAAGGGCCTCTTTTACGCGTAGTCCGTCGAACTCAATCCACACATATTCCCAGGGCAGACGCAGATCGGCATAATAAGTCGTTATCTGGCCTGGAAAAATCAAAAAGCCTTGTCCACTTTTAATAGAGTAGGTCTGTGTCTCTCCTTTTGCATTGTCTGCCATGAGCGTACCGGTACCTGAAAGAACATAGTGAAACAAGTAGTGATTTCGCGTGGCAGGTCCAAAAGAGTGCCCGGGGTCACACTGTTCGTAACCGTATTGATACATACCTAAATCAATGAAATTTTCGCTTGGAAAAATATGGAAGAATGTATTGCTCATCTTTACCTCTTTATGGCAATTTATATCAAAATGCGTCGTTGTATATCATTATAGCACAGAAAGTAGAATTTTGGTATAAAAAATGAAAAAGACCGATATTTTTAGAACGCATATTGGTATGTTACAATAGTTTTAACAAAAAAAGGATACGAAGAAACCGTTGAAAGGAGAGAGAGTATGTCAAAAAGAAAGATTCAAAAAGGAATTTCTGTGGCAATAGGAATTGTGATGGCTTTGACGAGTCTCACAGGCTGTACACAGAGTTCGGAAAGTGGCAAGGTAGAGGTGGAATTGGTTTCCTACAAACCGGAAGCAGTAGATGTTTTTGAGGAAATTGCAGAGCGTTTCAATGCAACACATGAGGATATTCATCTGACGATTGATTCGCCGAATGAAGCCATGACCATTTTAAAGACAAGATTCATCAGGGAGGATTATCCGGACATTGTAGGAATTGGTGGAGATATCAATTATTCCAATTTCCTTGATGCAGAGCTGTTCATGGATATCTCAGACCTTGAGGAAACCGGAATGGTCAAACAGTCTTATCTGGACATAGATAAAGAGCTGGAATTTATTCCACAAGAAGGAGTATATGCCTTACCTTATGTAGCAAATGCAGCAGGTATGCTTTACAATAAGGAGATGTTTGAGGAGCATGGATGGGAGATACCAGAAACATGGGATGAGTTTCTGACGTTGTGTGAAGAGATAAATGCCAGTGGAATACAGCCTTTATATTTTGGATACAAGGATACCTGGACCTGCCTTGCACCGTGGAATGCTTTGGCAGTTGGTCTGACAGACTCAGATACCTGTAATCAGGTAAATATGGGAAATACGACTTTCACGGCAGCTTATGGTGAGGTCGCAGAAAAAATGAAGGTACTTCTCGATTATGCTGAGCCGAATCCATATGCATATGGCTACAATGATGCATGTACTGCTTTTGCAAGAGAACAGACAGCAATGTATCCAATCGGAAGTTATGCAATACCACAGATCAAGTCAGTAAATCCGACAATGAAGATTGATTCTTTCACTTTCCCGGCAAATGAGAAAGAAGAAGACAATGTATTGAATTCTGGTATAGATTTACAGTTTTGTGTGATGAAAAATTGTAAGAACAAAGAAGCAGCATATGAAGTACTTCGGTTCTTGTATGAAGATGAAACCATTCAGTATTATCTTGACAACCAGGGCGGAGTAGCCTGCAAAGAGGGAGATTTTGATATCCCGACAGAACTGGAAGGTATGAGAGCCTATATTGAAGGAGACCGAATGGCAGATTATCAAGATCATCATTATCCAAGTGAAATGAGTGTGGATGCGATGATACAGACCTTTTTGTTGGATGATAGTGAAACAGCAGTTCAGACATTTTTGGAAAGGTTCGATACAGACTGGAAGCGCTATAACAGAGATCTGATTCAAAAAGTACAGCAGTATCAGCAGGAAGTGGGGAATGTGCAATGAAAAAGAAAATGACAAATAGAGAGAAAACATTTTGGGCTGTGATCATACCGGTATTGATTCTGTTTTTTACCTTTAATACGCTGCCTATGATCAAAGGATTTATTTACAGTTTTACAAACTATAGAGGATATGGAACTTATGATTATGTGGGCCTTCGAAACTATATCGATCTCTTTGCGGATGCCAGAGTAGGAAAGAGTTATCTTTTTACTTTTAAATATGCATTGGCAGGAACCGTATTGGTAAATGCGCTCAGCTTAATCCTTGCACTTGGATTGAACAGCCAGATTCGTTTGAAAAGCGCGCTCAGAGGGATTTATTTTGTACCGAATATTCTGGGTGGTCTGGTCATCGGTTATATTTTCAGTTTTATATTTACATATATTCTTCCGGCAGTTGGGAATGTCTTCCACATTGGATTTTTGCAGAACAGTATTCTTGCCAGTGAAAAATATGCATGGATCGGTGTATTGATCGTGGGTGTATGGCAGGCAGTTGCAATGAATACCATTATTTATATTTCGGGTCTTCAGACGGTTCCAGAGGATGTATATGAGGCAAGTATGATGGATGGTGCAAGCAAGTGGAAAGAATTCTGGAAGATAACGTTACCACTTGTCATGCCTTTTGTGACGATCAATCTGGTATTAAGTACAAAGAATTTCCTGATGGTATTTGATCAGATTATGTCATTGACAAAAGGTGGTCCGGCGCAAAGTACAGAATCAATTTCATATCTCATATACCGAAATGGAATGGATGGCGGACAATTTGGATTTCAGAGTGCCAATGCAGTGCTTTTCTTCTTTGTGATTGTAACCATTTCTATTATCCAAATGACCATCATGAATAAAAAGGAGGAGCAGTTATAATGAGAGAAAAGGGAAAAACAAACTGGGTATTGACGATTGTTCTGATTTTGGGTACATTTACTGTATTCTTTCCTTTGTACATGGCAATTATCATTGCCTTTAAACAGCCAAGTGAAATGACAAATGATGTTGCCGGTGCCTTGGCCTTCCCGGCAACATGGAGCCTTGATAATTTCAGACAGGCTATGGAAGTCACAGATTTCTGGCATTCGCTGGGAAACAGTCTCTTAATTACAATTACGACAATTGTATTGGCTATAATCATTCACTCACTGGCTGGTTATGTCATTGGAAGGGGAATGGCAGGAAAGAAGAGTTTTCGCTTTATTTACCTTTATATTGTCAGTGGTATGTTCGTTCCGTTCTCTATTCTGATGATGCCATTGGTAAAACAGACCGCTCAGATGGGACTGGGGAATCGTTTTGGTGTTATCTTGCTTTATCTGGTATTTTATATGCCGATGAACGTACTGCTTTATACAGGATACATGAAGAATATTCCAATGGCGTTAGAAGAAGCGGCGAGTATTGATGGAGTCAGCACATGGAAGACCTTTTGGAAAATCATCTTTCCGATGATGAAGCCGATGCATGCTACAGTTGCAATTCTTACTGCCCTTGGTACATGGAATGATGTGATGACCCCACTCGTGATTATGTCAGGAACCGGACAGAATACACTGCCTTTGGCGCAGCTGAATTTCCAGACACAGTTCGGAACAAATTATAATCTGGCGTTTGCATCTTATATTCTGGCATTGATTCCGATTCTGGTATTTTATATCATTTGTCAGAAACAGATATTAAACGGCGTTGCAAATGGAGCCGTGAAAGGATAGGAGGAATCAGAAATGTCAATCATTTATGATTCAAACAAAAAAATATTTAGCTTACATACGAAAAATACAACCTACCAGATGATGGTAGATCAACATGAATACCTTTTACATTTATACTACGGATCTTCCAATAGTGGGTTGATGGATTATTTGCTGGTGTATGCTGACAGAGGATTTTCAGGGAGCCCTTATGTGGCAGGGAATGACAGAACCTATTCCCTGGACATATTGCCACAAGAATATCCAACACTTGGAACCGGTGATTACCGGAACTATGCACTGAATATTGAGAACAGTGATGGCTCGCAGTGTTGTGATCTGAAGTTTTCTCATTATGAGATAAAGAAAGGGAAGTATAGCCTGAAGGGGCTTCCGGCAGTATGGGCAGGAGAGAAGGAAGCAGATACGCTGGAAATTGTTTTAAAAGACCGTGTCAGTAAGATAGAAGTAAGCCTTTTATATGGTGTTTTAGCAGACGAAGATATCATCACGAGAAGTGCGATTATCAGAAATACCGGCGATAACAAAGTGACGATCAAGAAGGCTTCTTGTGCATGCCTTGATTTCCTCACAGGGGATTTTGATGTGATGAAATTTTATGGAAGACATGCCATGGAAAGAAATGTGGAACGGTCACGCGTTGGGCATGGAACCATTTCTTTTGGCAGCAGAAGAGGAGCTTCCAGCCATCAGTATAACCCAGCTGTCATTTTGGCGGATAAGAATGCAACAGAGGATTTTGGAAGTTGTTATGGAATGTTATTTGTATATAGTGGAAATTTTCTGTGTGAAGTGGAAAAGGATCAGATGAATCAGACCAGATTATTGCTGGGACTTAACGATGATTGGTTTTCATATCCTTTAGACGTAAAAGAGGAATTTATAGTACCGGAAGTAATCATGACATATTCCGCAAATGGATTTGCAGAATTGTCCCACAGATATCATTCCTGCATCCGAAATCATGTATGCAGAGGCAAATATGTGAATACAGAAAGACCAGTACTGATTAACAGCTGGGAGGCGGCCTATTTTGATTTCAATGGAGAAACGATTGTAGATCTTGCAAAAGAAGCTGCTGATTTGGGCATTGATATGGTCGTTATGGATGATGGGTGGTTTGGAAAACGTGATGACGATAATTCATCCTTAGGGGACTGGTGTGTGAATGAAAAGAAGCTTGGTTGTACTTTGTCGGAACTGATTCGTAGGGTGAATGATCTGGGCGTAAAGTTCGGAATATGGATTGAGCCGGAGATGGTCAATGAGGACAGTGATTTGTACAGAAATCATCCGGATTGGATCATTAAAATAGGACACAGAGACCCCGTAAGAGCACGTAATCAGTTGCTGCTTGATTTTTCACGGAAAGAAGTAAGGGATCACATTTTTGGGCAGATCTGTGAAATGTTAGATCAAGGAAATATTGAATATATTAAGTGGGATATGAATAGAAGCATGGCCGATGTATATGCAGGTAATGTGACATATGATTATGTGCTTGGTGTATATGATTTTCTTGAGAAGCTTATATCAAAATATCCAAATGTATTGATTGAGGGCTGCAGTGGCGGTGGAGGAAGATTTGATGCGGGCATGATGTACTATACACCTCAGATCTGGTGCAGTGATAATACGGATGCCATAAGCAGAACCAGAATCCAGTACGGCTCTTCATTCTTTTACCCAATTTCTGTAGTCGGTTCTCATGTGTCGGCAGTTCCAAACCATCAGACGGGAAGAATTACAAGTCTGAACACCAGAGGGGTGACTGCGATGGCAGGGACCTTTGGATATGAGATGAATCCTGCACTCTTAAGTGAAGCGGAAAAAGCGGTCATCCGGGAACAGGTCAAAACCTATAAAAAATATGAAAGACTAATCTGTCAGGGGGATTATTATAGACTCTCGAATCCTTTTGCAGAAGAATATTCGGCATGGATGTTTGTGTCAGAAGACAAAAAACAGGCACTTGTGAATGTGGTCAGACTTGATGTGCAGGGAAACATGGTGACAACCTATGTGAAACTGAAAGGTCTTAAGAAGGAAGCTATGTATATTGACGATGCAACAGGCAAAGTATATAATGGAGCTGCTTTAATGGAAGCCGGGATGCCACTTTCTTTTCCAAAGACAGAATACGAAGCATATCAGATTGCTCTGACGGAAATTGACATGGCTTAGAAGTGAGTGGGGAGAAATAATATAATTTAGAATCCGAAAAGGGGATGCGAATCGAGAAAACAAGATTTGCATCCTCTTTTTTGGTGGTGTGCCTGGATGAGCTAATCATTCTATCCTATCCGATTATGGTCTCTATTTGCTTCCTCCTGCTTTCTTTTTAACCATGCTTCGTCGTCTTCATAAAATGGAACTTGCTCTGGGAATGAATCGGCAATTTTTACTTCAATTTGAAAAATATTGTTGAAGGTATCGTATATTAAAAAGTTAGCAGTGTATAGAATAAACCAGATACCAGTTAATGGTAATAACATCACTGACCATGGAAGAAAGAGGACAAGGATAATCCAATATGTGAGCTGGAGTAAGGCTATTCCTGCTGCTTTGGGGAAGAAACGAAGCATAAAGAGCAGGCTGTTTTTTAAACATTGTCGAAAAGGCTGTTCAAATAAAGCAATCTGTGGCCAGCAAATAGAAAAAAACATAGTAAACAGAAACAGACTACATATGTAAATCGCAATAGTTCCCCATCCTGGAAAACGGACAGACCACCAAAAGAGCATAGCCATAAAAATATAAAAACCGAGCATCAGGCAAAATAAGATTCCGGGAAGAAGGGACTGACGCCAGTTTTGCTTCCATGCATGTTTACAATCTGCCCACCAGTTTTTGGATGCATCCCGGAGACAGCGCATGACAGTATCATACATACATGACAGAGCGGGACCAGCAAAAATACCACCTATCAGACAGGAAGGAATTAAAATAAGCACACTGGATGAAAGAATAGACAGAGCAACCCCGATAATAAATGGGAGAAAACCGACCAGTGTTATTAAATTTACAAGAAGAAATTTTTTGATGTTTCGTTCTAAAACTTCTATATATCTGGGAAATCCGGTAAGGCGTTTCCCGTTGGAAGGACGATTATAATTGGGATGAAAGAAAGACATAAGTACCTCCTGTTCTAATGGGTTTCAAAATGACAACCATTTAAGAAATCGGTTAATATTGGTTCCAAATCTTCAGTGTAACTTTCAATGCATGTCAACTCTATGCAGACGGCGGTTTCACCGCATGTAGCAAATGCTGAAACGCCATGATCATAGGGCGTGGTATCACCGGTACAAGTATACGAGATTAAGGTATAAGACTGGTCGCTGCAGGTGATTGTTTTTTCAGAAGATACATGATAGTTTTCTTTTGCCGCAAGCAGCCAGGAATTACATTTTTCTTCGGCTTTTTTTGCATTAGAGCTTTCGCTTGCCAGAAAGTATAGCTGAACATCGTAAAGATCCACGGTGTCTCCGTCGCTATTTTTATAAGGAACGGAATTGCCGTCGGTCCATGTGGCGTAATATAAACCGTCGGCTGCGAGGACATCACTATTTTCAAATAGAGTAAGCTGTTCTGGAGGGTCGACATGGATGTTTCTTCCAATTTGAACTTGACCGTCGTGTTGTGACAGATTTTTAGTAGTGGATGAGGTGCATCCGCAAAGAAGAATCATGATACATAAGATGGGAAAAAATTTCTTTTTTTTCATGTTAGTTGTCTCCTTTTAACTTATTCCATAGGGAAGCACATTCCTCGGCGTTTTCTGTTTTCTGGGACTCATAAAAGCATCGTCTTCCAAGATATAAGGAAGATACGAGTTCCTGGTTACTGCCGGTAGTTTCCTGACCGAAAAGTGTTGTCTGGTAATTACCGAGATAGGCTTCGGACAGAACTTTTGAAGTATTCCAGATAAAAACCTTGTTGGATGCGGAAAAATCAGTAGCCTCAGGGCAGGTTCCGTCTGCCGATGCCAATATCTGGTATTGTTTTTGAAAGGCTTCCGGGTCTTCCAGTAGAAAGAAGTAGCTTTCGCAGTCATTGATATCTGCAATCAGCCTGAGTTCTGCAGCCTGTCTGTATTCTGCCGTTTCTGCACTGTTATCAGTCAGGCTGCCACTGGCATATTGATTTACTTGAATGCGTACTTCGCCATCGTGATTGTAGTCTTCAGCAAGAGAAGAAAATGTTTTTTCTATAGCGGATATGGTATCTTCCGGCAAAGGAGTTTCGCCAATATAGGCAATCTGAATATCCGGTTCTTTTTTGAACCACCCGAAAGCATTGCCGATTAATTGAATGGAAACCAAGCCAAGAAGAATGCCGCAGATTACATACCATTTGTAATAATACCACCAGTTTTTCATTTGTTTTCATCCCCGTATTCCTGTTCTTTTGTAGTGCCACCGTATGCGTAAGTAACTGGAAGGCAGACCAGAGGCGGTTTGGTAGTCATGTTTTCCTGAAGAAGAAGTTCAACGCACATTTCTGCGATTTCTGCAACAGGTTGAACAATCGTGGAGCATACATAGTCACCTTCGCCAAAATCTTTGATTCCATCAAATCCGATTATTTGGACATCATCAGGAACCCGAATCCCCATTTTTAACAGAATTTTACGCACATCATAAACAATTCGGTCTGTGACACAGAAGATCCCATCAAAATCCAGTCGGCCGTTATGCATATGTTCTCTGAGAAACTGTTCGAATTCATCTATGGAAGCGCTATCCTCTAATATTTTCATACTGTACGGGAGGTTTCTTGCCAGACACCCATTTTCAAAACCGGCTTTTCTCTTGTTAGGTTCGTTGGTCAAAGAGGAACCTATGCGTAGGAAGGCTACGTTTTTGCAACCCAGGTCAGCCAATTTCTCGGCTGCCATCTGACCACCGGCAAAATTGTCAGATGCGATGCATGGAATATGTGGAGAAAGGGAGCGGTCTATAGATACAAAAGGAATACTGTCATCCACCTTTAGGTCAGGGTTGTAGGTCAGTCCAATAATTCCGTCTACTTTATTCTGCTGTGCCATCTTGACATATTCCTGTTCCATTCCAGGATCATATTCTGTGGAACAGAGCAGCATACGATATTTTCTCTTTAAAAGTGAAAGATTAATCTGATAAGCAAGTTTACCGAAATAAGGGTGATAGGTATTTGGAATTAGTAAAGCAACGGTATATGTTTTGTTTGCTTTTAATCCCTGGGCATAACTGTTCACGTGGTAATCCAGTTTACGGATTGCTTCCTCTACACGGATTTTATAAGATTCACCGACAGGTAATCCATTGATGACTTTGGAAACGGTTCCTAATGCAACACCGGCTTCCAGTGCGACATCTTTCATGGTAGGGGCGGAATTTTTTTTCTTCATAATTGCACCTCTTTTCTTGTTTATGAAACAATTATAGTATGTCTTTCTTGTTTTGTAAAGAGAAAAAACATATAATTTCATGAAACGTTACACGAAGAGAAACTATACAAAATAGATGTATTGCATTTGGTAAAAACGGATAAAATTAGCAATATAAACAAGAAATAAACGAAAAAATGTTGACTAAAACTTAATGCAGTGGTATTTTTTACCTAAAGATGAAATAACGTTTCATGAAAAGCGATTTCAAAACGAAGAGTAATTGTTAATGGCCAGACAATTATAAAAAATGCCGGACAGATTCATTGTATTTCTGACGGCATAATCAAGGAAAGGAGAGTTTATATGGGTAAATCAAAAACAGTAGCTCCGGCAGTGAAGACCGGAGGGAAACCGATTGGAAAACGAATCGGACAATACTGGCAGCTATATCTGATGCTTTTGATTCCTGTAATACTTACAATCATTTATAAGTACATACCAATGTATGGAATTCAGATTGCATTCCGGGATTATAAAGCTTCCCGAGGAATGCTGGGGAGTGAATGGGTTGGCCTGCAGTGGTTTGAACGGTTTTTTAGTTCACCCAACTGTGTCCGTATGATTAAGAATACGGTTCTTCTGAGCTTTTATGGCTTACTGTGGAGTTTTCCGATTCCGATTATTTTGGCTCTTATGATTAACCAGTTGAGATTTAAAAGATTTAAGAGAGGGGTGCAGACTATCCTTTATGCACCACATTTTATCTCTATTATGGTTGTCTGTGGTATGCTTCGAGTGTTCTTAAGTCCGTCAGGTGGTCTGATAAATCTGATTGCAGGTACAAGCATTGATTTTCTGTCAGAAGCATCGGCATTTCGAACGATTTATATTGCATCAGGTATTTGGCAGGATGCAGGATGGGGGATCATCGTGTATATGGCAACATTGGCAACGGTTGATGCATCACAGTATGAAGCGGCAAGAATTGATGGTGCATCTATGTTCCAGAGAATCCGTTACATTGATTTTCCGGCCCTCGTTCCGCAGATGTTACTGATGTTGATAATGAGTGCCAGCAGTTTGATGAATGTTGGATTTGAGAAGGTATTCTTGTTACAGACAGACCTGAATAAGGCAACCAGTGATGTAATTGCGGTGTATGTATATCAGCAGGGTATCGAAAGGGCAAAATACAGCTATTCAACTGCAGTAGGATTATTTAATACCGTGGTAAATATCATTCTTCTGATTATTGTAAATAAGATTGCAAAGAAAATATCGGAAGATGTAAGCTTTGTTTAGGAGGTGCAGCATGGGAAATAAAAGACAGGCAGGAAAACTGCATGGGCTGTCAGACAAGACCAGTGATATTATTTTGGTGGCGATGTGTCTGGTAATTGTGTTTTTAGTTGCATATCCACTTTATTATGTATTGATTGCATCTGTATCCAATCCATATGAGGTATATGCAGGAAAAACATTCCTGTTTCCAAGCGGATTTACACTGGATGGCTATAAGGCGGTATTTGTGGATAAAAGTATTGTGACCGGTTATTTGAACAGTATTAAGTATACCGTTGTGGGAACGATTTTTTCGGTTGTGATGGTATACATTACTGCATATCCGCTAAGTGTTAAGGATTTGCCGGGGCGAAAGTTCCTCAGTATCTTTTTCATTATTACAATGTATTTTGGCGGTGGACTGATTCCGACTTATTTAGTTGTGAAGAATACTGGTCTTATGGACAGCATGTGGGCACTGATTCTTCCGGGAGGTGTTGCGGTAAGCAACATGATTATCGTTCGGAATTTCTTTGAAAACAGTATTCCGAAAGAAATGATAGAATCTGCGGAAATTGATGGGGCATCTAAATGGACGACATTTATCAAGATTGTTGTGCCGCTCAGCCGCTCCATTATGGCAGTAATGGTGGTGTTCAGTATGGTTGCTTATTGGAATGACTGGTTTACGGCATTGATTTATCTGCCGGGACAGGAGAAAGCTCCTCTTCCATTGGTGTTGAGAAATATTTTGATCAAAAGTTCAGCAAGTGCAAGTCAGGCTAGTACGATATCAGGAGGTTATGCAGAACTGAACAAATTAACGGAAATGATTAAATTTTCATCTATCATTGTAGCAGCAGCACCGATGCTTGCTATTTATCCATTTGTGCAGAAGTATTTTGAACAGGGATTTATGGCAGGTGCAGTAAAAGGGTAAAATTTTGAAAGGAGATTCGAGATGAGAAAAAAGAATTTATGGAAAAAAATGGTTTCTTGTATGTTGGTAGCCGGACTTATTGTATCTATGACAGCCTGCGGCGGTAAGAAAAACAATAAGACAGAGCCGGGTGTTGCGAACACAGACACCTCTCAGACTGAGTTTGACATTATGGGAGGTATCAGTGCACTTAGCAAAGGATATGAAAAAAATGAAGTGCTGAACAAACTCCAGGAGGATGCAGGGATCAAGATTAACTGGAATGTTATGAGCGATTCCTTAAGTGAACAGGTTAATGTACGAATTGCAGGCGGGGAGCTGCCGGATGCGTTTATGGGTGTTGGATTTAACAATTATGATTTGACAAATTATGGAAGTGATGGAACATTTATTGACCTGACTCCATATTTAACAGAGGAATATATGCCGAATCTGACGAAAATACTGGAGGAAAACCCGGATATCAAATCAGCAATTACCATGAGTGACGGTTGTATCTACGGTCTTCCGGCAGGTGAAAAAATGGGAACAGCCGGTATTGGTGCAGAAGAAGATTACAGTATTTATACAATTCCGCAGTTTAGTATGATTAATAAGGCATGGCTGGATGATCTCGGACTGGAAGTGCCTACAACATTAGATGAGCTGCATGAAGCACTTGTTGCATTTCAGAAAAATGATATGAGTGCAAAATATTATGGAAATAGTGCAGGAAGTACAATTCCAATGAGCACTGGATTTGACCAATGGTGCTGGGGACAGAATATTTTTTATGCCGGTTTTGGATTTACTAACTGGCCAAATGATGTCATCAATGATCTGGTGCTAAATTCGGATGGAAAGGTTGAATTTGTATGTGCATCTGATAATTACCGTGAGGCACTTACTTATTTCCATGACTGGTATGCAGAAGGACTGATGGATAAAGAAATGTTCAGTCAGAGTGATACACAGCTGATTTCCAAGTGCTCTCAGGGTTATGTTGGCGTAGCTACCTGGTGGTATATTGAGGAATTGATGGGAGATTATGCAGAGGATTATGTATTCCTTCCAATTCTTGATGGTCCAGACGGAACCCATAATGTAACTGTACGTACCGGAGGCGCAACCAACAGTGGAAATTTAAGTATCACAAGTGAGTGCGAAAGTCCGGCTAATCTTTTGAAGTTCTTTGACCAGTGGTATGATCCAGAAACCGTAATGCAGTTGCAGTATGGACCAATCGGAACCTATTTTACAGAACAGGATGCAAACGGTGTATGGCAGAGTATTACTGATTCTGAGTCGAGAGAAAAATATGGTAAGAGTGCAGGAGAACTTAAGAGTGAATATGAAGTGTATGGTCCGAAACTGATCCTCAGTGATTATTATAGTACTACGTTTAAGATGGAAGACCGTGCGATTGAACGACTGACAGATCTGAATGATTTCTGGATGCCATATGTGGACAGTGCTGTTACCTATCCGGTTGACTGTGTATTTACAGAAGAAGAACTGGATACCATTGATATGTACAAAACAGATTTTGAAAATACAGTTGCTGAGCAGGAAGGACTTTGGCTGAAAGATGGCGGTCTGACTGATGCTGAATGGGATAGTTATGTAGCAAAACTGAAAGATTCCTGTGGTATGGAAGAATTACTGGAAGTATACCAGGCTGCATATGACCGTTATGTAGAGGAAACAAAATAGTAATATAATGATACAGGCACATCGGACATGAGGATGATGTGCCTATACGAATATAAAAATAGAAGATGGAGAGTATTTATGACAAGTCAGACATTACGTGAAGCAAGAAAATACGAAGATACTTCTGAAAAATTAATTCCCAAAGAGGAGCGACCAGATTTCCATTTATCTGTACGAGTAGGTTGGATGAATGACCCAAATGGATTTTCGTATTATGATGGTAAATACCATATGTTTTATCAATATTATCCCTATGAATCTAAGTGGGGACCAATGCACTGGGGACATGCGGTGAGCGAAGATTTATTACATTGGGAATATCTTCCGGCAGCCCTGGCTCCGGATGAAGCATATGACAGAGATGGATGTTTTTCCGGTAGTGCCATTACACTGGCAGATGGAAGGCATCTTCTGATGTACACTGGTGTGGTGAAAGAGCATCTGTTCAATGATGTTTATCGTGAGGTACAAACCCAGTGCCTGGCTGTGGGAGACGGTGTGGATTATATAAAATATAAAGGCAATCCGGTGCTTGATGAAAAGGACCTTCCAGAAGGATGCAGCCGGTTTGATTTTCGTGATCCCAAAATGTGGCAAAAAAAAGATGGAACCTATGCCTGTGTAGTTGGTAATCGTCCGGCGGATGGCAGCGGACAGATATTATTATTTACCAGTCCGGATGGATTTCAATGGTCTTATAAAAAAATATTTGCTGAGAACAGAAATCGCTTTGGAAAGATGTGGGAATGTCCTGATTTCTTTGAACTGGATGGCAAATGGGTTTTGCTTGTCAGCCCGCAGGATATGCTTCCACAGGATTTTGAATATCATAATGGAAATGGAACGCTTTGTCTGATTGGCGACTATGAAGAAGAAACAGATACTTTCATAGAACAGAAAGATCAGTCTATCGATTATGGGATAGATTTTTACGCACCGCAGACGGTGTTGACTCCGGATGGCCGCAGGGTAATGATTGGATGGATGCAGAACTGGGATACCTGCAGTATTCGCGCTAAGGAAGAGCCTTGGTTCGGTCAGATGAGCCTTCCAAGGGAATTGTTCCTGAAAAATGGCAGACTGTATCAGAAACCAATCAGAGAATTCGATGAGATGAGAACAAATAAAGTGGCATACCAGAATATTTCCTTTTCGGATATCATAAGCCTTGAAGGGGTAAAGGGAAGAAGAATTGATATGGAACTGACCATCAGGCCGGAAAAAGACCAGGAATTATTTCAGAAGTTTGCGGTGTGTTTTGCACAAAATGAACAATATCATACATCCCTGAGTTTTCGCCCGAGAGAATCTGTATTGAAGATCGACCGTAAGTTCTCAGGTTCCAGAAGAGCAATCATTCACCAGAGAAGAAGTAAGGTGAATTGGAAGACGGGAGAATTAAAACTCAGGATGATTTTAGACCGATTTAGTGTAGAAGTATTTGTAAATGATGGAGAACAGGTTCTTACAGCTACTATGTATACGGAGCAGACTGCAGATGATATTTCATTTTTCGTTGATGGAGCAGCAAACATTGATGTTGTGAAATATGATTTGATAGGATAATTAAAAATGTAAAGCTGCAACCAATGTAAATGGCTGCAGCTTATTGCTTTGCGTGGAAAAAATATGGATTGTACCAGAATATGCAAAAATATGAAGAATAACAGAAATATATTATGGAAGGAGATCAGACAATATGAAAAAATATGATGTAACTGCATTGGGCGAATTATTGATTGATTTTACAGAAAATGGAAAAAGCAATCAGGGCAACCCTTTGTTTGAGGCAAATCCGGGTGGTGCACCGTGCAATGTATTAGCTATGCTGGCAAAACTCGGACATAAAACAGCTTTTGTCGGAAAAGTTGGAAATGACTTTTTTGGGGAACAGTTAAAATCTGCGATTACAGAGGTTGGTATTGATTCCACGTATTTGCGAATGGATGATGAAGTCCACACGACGCTTGCAATGGTACATACTTACCCGGATGGAGACAGGGACTTTTCCTTTTATCGTAATCCGGGGGCAGATATGATGTTGAAAGAAACAGAAATACCAGAGACGTTGATAAAAGATTCCAAAATATTTCATTTTGGAACGTTATCTATGACTCACGAAGGCGTTCGTGCAGCGACAAAGAAAGCGATTCATGTTGCAGAGGAAACCAGTGCTATCATTTCGTTTGATCCAAATCTTCGTCCTCCCCTTTGGAATTCTTTGGATGAAGCAAAGGAACAGGTATTATATGGTCTGGAACATTGCCATATTTTAAAAATTTCAGATAATGAGATTCAGTGGCTGACAGGAAAGTCTGACTTTACTGAAGGGGTAAATTGGATTCATGAGAGATATCAGATTCCTCTCATCCTTGTGTCGATGGGAAAGAATGGAAGTCGGGCATATTACGAGGGAATGATGGTAGAGGAAAAACCATTTCTGCAGAAAAATACGATTGAGACAACGGGTGCAGGAGACACGTTTTGTGGATGTGTGTTACACTATATTTGTGAGCATGATCTGAAAGGATTGACAGAAGAGAATTTGAAAGAAATGCTTAGATTTGCCAACGCAGCGGCATCCCTTATAACAACTCGAAAAGGTGCTTTGCGGGTAATGCCGGATGTGGAAGAGATAGAAAAACTGATATGCAACACTGGAATCAGTCGCGTTTCAAGGGATTGAAAAACTGCCTGTGTGTTATACTTAATGGGAAAATACGATAATAAAGAGGCGATTGTAATGAGTAAAACAAAAGAAGTACTGCTGAGTTTGCTAAAACTGGTGTCAATCGTCTTTGTAGCTACCATACTTGGGAAGATCTTTACAGGACTTGGATTTCCAGAGACGAACATTGTAGTGATGTATCTTTTGGCTGTTCTTTTGGTCGCAAGATTTACATCAGGATATCAGTATGGGATTTTATCAGCAGTAGTTTCATTACTATGTTATAATTATTTTTTTACAGAACCCTATCATACGCTTGCTGTAAATGATCCAGAGTATCTGGTCACTTTTTCAATCATGCTGACAACTTCCATTCTTACGAGTGCCCTGACAACGAAAGAAAAACTTTTAACGAAAGAAGCAAATGAAAGAGGAAAGGAAAGCCAAATTTTATATATGCTTTCCAGTAAACTGTCGGATGCTTCTGATATAGAAGCCGTTCTGAAAATCGCTGCAGAAAGTATCAGCCATCTTCTTCAGGTAAATGTTGGATGTATTTATATTGGAAGACAGTCTGAACTGGTTTACATTCAGCAGTCAGGAAAGGAACAGATTCACAGAGGAGTGACGGATGCAGAAGAGATTCGGAAGAAATATACAGATCTCCGGACAGAATATCTGGAAGAAGAGGACACTTATGGATATCCGGTTAATGGGAGGGAACATTTGCTGGCAGTGGTAAAAATTGATAAAACCGTTCATGTGGAACAGTTGCAGGAAAAGAAAAAGCTGCTGCATTCTATCATAGAAAATGTCTCCATGGCGATGGAGCGTATTGAGGTAACGGTAGAAAGAGTGCGTGACAGAGAGAATATGGAACGAGAAAGAGAACGTGCGAATCTTCTGCGTGCAATCTCTCATGATCTTCGGACGCCGTTATCAGGCATCATGGGAACTTCGGAAATGCTGATGGATATGACAGACAAAGAAGACGGACGTCAGGAACTGCTGCAAGGTATTTATCAGGATGCCGACTGGCTGAAATCTTTAGTAGAAAATATCTTAAGTCTGACCAGACTGCAGGATGGTAAAATTGTGATACATAAGGAAATGGAAGCAATCGAAGAAGTGATCGGCTGTGCAGTTGCTCATGTGGAACGAATTTTCCCGGATCGTGCGATACAGGTAGAAATACCGGAAGAGTTTCGGTTAGTGCCCATGGATGCAAAGCTGATTGAGCAGGTAATTACCAATCTGTTGGACAATGCAGTAAAACACACAAGACTGCAGGAAGCCATTACTGTTTCTGCCAGTTACACAGAAGATGAACTACTGGTTTCTGTCCGGGACGAAGGAGAGGGAATTGCTGAAGCAGACGTTTCCAATCTATTTAAAATATTTTACACTTCCAAGAC
>JAQYAI010000056.1 GCA_029227655.1 bacterium
ACATAAGGAAGCAATAATTTCAGCGCCTGTAAATTGTTATCGGTGACAGCCAGATCCAGCGGTGTCAGTTTCTGGGGTGTTTTCCATTCCATATGATATCTCCAGAAATTCAATTCATAAATATATATGTAGGTGGAGAGAAGAATATACCTTTTGACCCTGGCAACAGCCTTTTACTCTATGTTGCCTACGGATTTCTTCGCGCTTCACGCTTTCGAAATCCTAAAAACATTCGAAATCCGCTCATTTTTCTTTGAAAAATGGCTACTTTCTCATGTTTTTTGGGTCCCAAAGTCATGCTTTTCCATGCAAGCATGAAAATCATGACCTTTTGACCCTGGCGACATATAGTATAAAAAGGGAAGGTGAAAAGAATGAAAAAAGTCGTTATTGAAGGGAACGCAGTTTACGAGCTGGATGAAGAATGTTTAAGAAGAAGAGAGAAAAATGAAAAAAAGGAGAAAGAAAAAGAGAAAGAGGTGAAAAAAGAAAAGGGATGCAAATAAGCATCCCTTGAAATGAATTAGCAGCCGCAGCCACATCTGTTGTCACAGTCATTTCCGAATCTGTCTCCACTGCAGAAGAAGAGAAGGAGAATGATCCAGATCCAGTCACATCCGCATCCAGAACCAGAACGTCCCCAGTTATTTCCCATTCCTCCACAGAAGAAGATAAGGATGATGATCAGGAAACAAGGAGAAATATTACATCCATTTCCACCGAAGATTGTTCCATTGTTGTCGCATCCGCATCCACAGTTTGTTGCACTAAGTTCACTCATTTTTTTTAGCCTCCAATAGGTTTTCATTACACTTTATCATATGAGGGATGGCTTGCCCTTGTTGACAAAAAAATGAAGGAAATGAATATCCTAATAAAAAAAGGATTTGTTTGTATGAAAGAATTAAAAGAGAAAATTAAATATCGCTGTCCGGAAGTGCTGACAGATCATATTTGTGGAAACGGGATAGTGACAGCGATTCTTGATACAGGTGTTCATATGCATCCGGATCTGAAAGGCAGGATCATCGGATGGAGAGATATCGTGAAGCACAGGGAAGAGTCTTATGACGATAATGGACATGGAACGCATATTGCCGGAATCATTGCAGGAAGCGGATTCTGTTCGAATGGAATTTATGCCGGAATTGCACCTGAATCAAAAATTGTAAGTATAAAAGTACTAGATTTCGCGGGAAACGGAAAAATTGATGACGTAATAGAAGGAATTCGATTTGTGCTGGAAATGCAGGAAAAGTGGAACATCCGGATTGTAAATATTTCTATGGGAACAAAAAGGCATGAAGGACGTGAAGATGAAGAAGAATTATTAAAATGGGTAGAGCGGATGTGGGATGCTGGAATGATTGTAATTACTGCGTCTGGAAATTTTGGTCCAGATTATGGGAGCGTGACGATTCCCGGGGCGAGCAAAAAGGTAATTACCGTAGGAGCCTGTGATGCTGCTTATAATAAAAGAAGACCCAATCCCAATTTTTACTCTGGTTGTGGACCGACAGAGGAGTGCGTGATAAAACCGGACATCTGTGCGCCGGGTAATCGGATCTATTCTTGCAATTTTCGATATCCGCATCGGAGCACGAAACCATATATTGCCAAGACAGGCACTTCCATGGCAACTCCGGTGATTGTTGGTGCAACTGCATTATTGCTGGAAAAATATCCTGAGATGGAGAATGTAGAGGTGAAGATGCGGCTATGGGAGAGTGCGGACGATATGGGACTTGGTGGAAACAGTCAGGGGCATGGACTAATTAATATAGGAAAATATCTGAAATAAATAATTTTTATTTATGTCAAGTTTTTTTGCTTGACATGAGAGAACTTTTGTTATATGATGTTTCAGGTGATAAAAATGGATGAATTATTAAAGCAGACATTGTTGTATGATTTTTATGGAGAATTACTTACAACACATCAGAAGGAAATATATGAACAGGTCATACTGGAAGATTATTCTTTGAGTGAGATTGCAAAGGAAGCCGGAATCAGCAGGCAGAGTGTACATGACATGATCAAGCGCTGTAATAAGACGCTGGAAGGCTATGAGAAGAAGCTTCATCTGGTAGAGAAGTTCATGTCTGTGAAAGAAAAGGTTCATCAGATTGACACCTTGCTGGAAAACTATGAAGATCAGGATGAGAAAGAACTGATCAAAATGGTGAAGAAACTTTCCGGTGAAATCATAGAGGAGTTATAATATGGCATTTGACAGCTTAACAGAAAAACTTCAAAATGTATTCAAGAACCTGAGGGGAAAAGGTAAACTGACAGAAGATGATGTAAAAGAAGCATTGCGAGAAGTTAAGATGGCTCTCCTGGAAGCAGATGTCAACTTCAAGGTTGTTAAGAAGTTTGTAAAGGATGTACAGGAACGTGCCGTTGGTCAGGATGTAATGAATGGACTGAATCCCGGACAGATGGTAGTTAAAATTGTGAATGAAGAACTAATCAATCTTATGGGTTCAGAGACAACAGAGATCAAGCTTCAGCCAGGAAAAGCCAAGACTGTCATCATGATGGCGGGGCTTCAGGGCGCTGGTAAGACAACGACCACAGCGAAACTTGCTGGTAAGTTCAAATTAAAAGGGAAGAAACCACTTCTTGTAGCCTGTGACGTATATCGTCCTGCAGCAATTAAGCAGCTGCAGGTGAATGGAGAGAAGCAGGGTGTAGAAGTCTTCTCTATGGGAGAGAACCAGAAACCGGCGAACATTGCAAAAGCAGCTTTAGAGTATGCGAACAAGAATGGGCATGATCTTATCATTCTGGATACAGCCGGACGACTTCATGTTGATGAAGATATGATGGCAGAACTTCAGGAAATAAAAGCAGCCGTAGAAGTTCATCAGAGTATTCTGGTCGTAGATGCTATGACTGGTCAGGATGCGGTAAATGTTGCCGATAATTTCAATCAGAAGATTGGGATTGACGGTGTCATTGTTACCAAACTGGACGGTGATACCCGTGGCGGTGCGGCTTTATCGATCAAGGCAGTGACCGGATGCCCGATTTTGTATGTGGGTATGGGAGAAAAGCTTTCTGATTTGGAACAGTTCTATCCGGACAGAATGGCTTCCAGAATTCTTGGTATGGGCGACGTGCTCAGCCTGATTGAGAAGGCGAGCGAAGAAATCGACGAAGAACAGGCCAAGAAGATGACAGAGAAGCTCAAGAAAGCCCAGTTTGATTTTGATGATTACCTGGAAAGTATGAGTCAGATGAAGAAAATGGGAGGTCTCGGAAGTGTTATGGGGATGCTTCCAGGGCTTGGAAATCTGGGCGGACGAGGTAAGATGCCTGAAGTTGATACAGATGAAGCGGAAAAGAAGATGGCGAAGATTGAGGCAATCATTTATTCTATGACGCCGGAAGAACGGGCGAACCCGGATCTTTTGAATCCTTCCAGAAAGCATCGTATTGCCAAAGGAGCAGGAGTGGACATCGCAGAAGTGAACAGAACGGTAAAACAGTTCAATGAAATGAGAAAAATGATGAAACAGCTTCCGGGGATGTTCGGTGGCAAAGGAAAAAAAGGCAGGTTCAAAATGCCGTTTTAATGAGGTATATACGCAGAAGCGATATATATAGAGAGAAAAATAATTTTATAGAAAAGAGTTTTAGGAGGACAATACAATGGCAGTTAAAATCAGATTAAGAAGAATGGGACAGAAGAAAGCACCTTTTTATAGAATCGTAGTTGCAGATTCTCGTTCACCAAGAGATGGAAAGTTCATCGATGAAATCGGAACATATGATCCAACAAAAGACCCAAGCGAATTCAAAGTAGATGCTGAAGCAGCTAAAAAATGGTTAAATAATGGAGCACAGCCTACAGAAACAGTAGGAAAAATCTTCAAATTAGCTGGTATTGAAAAATAATCGGCGCCACGGAGGTGCGAGTTAATGAAAAATTTAGTAGAAGTAATTACAAAAGCACTTGTAGACGAACCAGACGGCGTTGTAATTACGGAAAAACAGGAAGGCAAGACTACGGTTATCGAAGTTCATGTTTCTGATAGTGACATGGGGAAAGTAATCGGAAAGCAGGGTCGTATTGCAAAAGCAATCCGTTCTGTTGTTAAAGCCGCTGCAGCCAAGGATGACAAAAAGGTTGTAGTTGAAATCATGCAATAATTGTGAAAGAGATAGGAACGCAGGTAAGGAATTTATCTGCGTTCCTTGTATAAAGGAAGATATCTATGCAATCAAATGATTATTTACAGGTAGGGGTGATTACTTCTACACATGGAATCCGTGGAGAAGTAAAGGTTTTCCCGACTACCGATGATCCAACAAGATTTGAATATCTGAAACATGTAATGCTTGATACAGGCCGCCAGTTATTACCACTGGAAATTAAAGGAGTAAAATATTTCAAGCAGTTCGTCATTCTCAAATTTAAGGGAATCGATAATATCAATGACATTGAAAAATACTGTAAATGCCCACTTCTGGTCTCTCGTGAGGATGCAGTAGAGTTGGAAGATGATGAATATTTTATGACTGACATGATCGGAATGGCCGTGTTTACTGATGATGGAAAAGAATTTGGTGAGCTTACTGACATTATGGAAACAGGTGCAAATGATGTTTATGTCATTAAGACACCAGCTCATGGAGAAGTTCTGATTCCGGCGATTAAAGAATGTATTTTAGATGTTAATATAGAGGAACAGAAAATGACGATTCATCTGATGGATGGTCTGTTATAAGAGGATAAAGCTATGAGATTTGATATCATGACATTATTTCCAGAAATGGTAATGAATGGTCTGAATACAAGTATTATCGGGCGTGCCATTGAGAAAGGAATTCTTGAAATCGAAGCATGGAATATCAGAGATTTTGCTTTCAATAAACATAATAGTGTAGATGATTATCCATATGGCGGAGGTGCCGGCATGCTGATGCAGGCTGAACCTGTTTACCAGACCTATAAGGCAATCTGTGAAAAAACCGGGAAGGAAGAAGGAAAGCGCCCACGTGTTGTATATTTGTCACCACAGGGAAAGACCTTCAATCAGAGTATGGCAGAAGAATTTGCAAAGGAAGAGGAACTTATCCTGCTCTGTGGGCATTATGAGGGAATCGATGAACGTGTTCTGGAAGAAATTGTGACAGATTATGTTTCTGCGGGAGATTATGTGCTCACCGGCGGGGAACTTCCGGCTATGATCATGATCGACGCTATTTCAAGACTGATTCCGGGAGTACTCCATAACAATGCGTCTGCCGAGTTTGAGACGTTCCAGGACAGCCTGTTAGAATACCCACATTATTCAAGGCCAGAGATCTGGCATGACAAACAGGTTCCACCAATCTTACTTTCTGGTCATCACGCAAATGTGGAAAAATGGCGAAGAGAGCAATCTGTGATCCGAACAGCGAAGTGGCGTCCGGATCTTTTGGAAAAGGCAGAGCTGACGGAAAAAGAACAAATTTTGGCAAAAGAAATTTTGAAAGAAAAAGAAGAAAAAGCCTTGCATAATACTACGAATTGTGATAATATATAACACGTTGTGAAAGAAGAGATGGTCCTCTGGTACATTTAGAGTATTAAGAACGTCAAAATAATGAGGAGGTCACACAAATGAACGAAATTATTAAGAATATCGAAGCTGCACAGTTAAAAGAAAACGCTCCAGAATTCAGAGTTGGTGATACTGTAAAAGTTTACGGTAAAATCAAAGAAGGAAACCGTGAAAGAATTCAGGTTTTTGAAGGAACAGTATTAAAAAAACAGGGCGGCGGAGCTAGAGAAACATTTACAGTAAGAAAGAGCTCTAACGGAGTTGGCGTTGAAAAGACATGGCCATTACACTCACCAAACGTAGAAAAAGTAGAAGTTGTTCGTAAAGGTAAAGTAAGACGTGCAAAACTTAACTACTTAAGAGGACGTGTAGGTAAGAGAGCTAAAGTTAAAGAATTAGTAAAATAGTAAATGGATGTGAGGGACAAATACGGTTGGTACTTGTCCCTTTTCTTAATTTACGATATATTAAAATAGTATAACAGAGGGTAATTATGCGTGGAGAGTTGAAATTTGGAAAGGAGACCCGCCCAAGAAACTGGGACTGGGTTCCAGGGATACTTATATGGATCTTACAGATTGCTATTGTCTGTGCGTTCGCATTTGTATTTGTATGGTATTTTGGGCAGAGAGTCAGCACAATAGGTGACTCAATGAGTCCTGTTCTGGAAAATGGAGATATCATACTTGTAAATCGTTTTAAGTATGATGCAAGTGCTCCAAAACGTGGAGATATTATTGTATTTAAGCCGAATGGAAATGAACATCTGCATTCATCCATCAAAAGAATTGTAGGTCTTCCAGGTGAAACGGTTCAGATCGTAGACGGAGTGATCTATATTGATGGAGAAGCATTAGAAGAGAAATATGAAGTTACTGGTGTTACGGAGGCTGGGCTTGCTTCGGAAGAAATTGTACTTGCCGGAGATGAGTATTTTGTGCTTGGCGATAACCGTGAAAGCAGTGAGGACAGCCGTGCGGATGACGTTGGAAATGTAAAGCGTTCTGAGATTGAAGGAAAGGTATGGTTTAAGGTCTCACCGGCCAGTCAAATCGGATTTGTAAAATAAAAGGAGAAATAACATGAATTTTCAGTGGTATCCAGGTCATATGACGAAAGCAAAGCGTATGATGCAGGAAAATATTAAATTGATTGATTTGGTGATCGAGCTTGTGGATGCAAGAATCCCGATGAGCAGCCGTAATCCGGATATTGATGAATTGGGAAAGAACAAAGCAAGACTGATTCTTCTAAATAAGTCAGACCTTGCAGACGACAGACAGACGGAGAACTGGGTGGATTTCTTTAAGAAGAAAGGATATTCTGTTGTGAAGGTAAACTCAAGAAAAGGTGGCGGGATCAAATCCATTCAGGGTGTGATTCAGGAAGCTTGTAAGGAAAAGATTGAGAGAGACAGAAAGCGGGGAATTCTTAACCGTCCGGTCAGAGCCATGGTCGTTGGAATTCCAAATGTAGGGAAATCAACATTTATTAATGCACTTGCCGGAAAGGCATGTGCAAAGACTGGAAACAAACCAGGTGTCACAAAAGGAAAACAGTGGATCCGTCTCAACAAGAATGTGGAGCTTCTCGATACACCGGGTATTTTATGGCCAAAATTCGAAGATCAGACGGTGGGACTCAAGCTTGCTTTTATCGGATCTATCAAAGATGAAATCATGAATCTGGAAGAACTTGCAGCAGAGCTGATTCATTTTCTTACAGATAATTACGTAGGAATTCTGAATGAAAAATACGGAATCGAAGAAGTGGGTGATCCGTATGCCTGCCTTACAGAAATTGCAAGGAACAGACATTGCCTTGTAAAGGGAAATGAACTTGACACTTTGAAAGCAGCAAATCTGCTTTTAGATGATTTCAGAAATGGACGTTTAGGGAAAATTACATTAGAATTTCCAGAGGAGTATGAATCATGAGCAGCAAACAAAAAGATTTTTTAAAAGAACTTGGCAGCTGGGTCATTTACATTCTTTTTATCATCGGAGTGACCTATTTTATTATTACCTTTGTCGGACAGCGGACAAAGGTGGATGGATCTTCGATGGAAACTACGTTAAGTAATGGGGACAATCTGATCGTTGATAAGATTTCCTACCGGTTCCGGGATCCGGAAAGATATGATATTATTGTTTTCCCATATCGATATGCGGAAAATACATACTATATTAAGCGTATCATCGGTATGCCGGGAGAGAAGGTCCAGATTATTGATGGAGAGGTTTATATTGATGATGAGCTGCTTGGTGAAAATTACGGAGCAGAAGTTATGGTAAATCCAGGAATTGCTGCCCAGCCAATCGTACTTGGGGAAGATGAATATTTTGTTCTCGGGGATAATCGTAACCATAGTTCGGACAGTCGTGATCCAAGTGTGGGAATTTTGAAACGAGAAGATTTAATCGGACGTGCGTGGGTGCGCATCTACCCGTTTAATAAGATGGAAGTGATCGCACATGAGTAAGAAAAGTATTCGTGAAATAGAAGAAACGTTTAAGAACTGTACAGGGGATAGAAGACATCTGTATCAATTGTACCAGATGGATGATAGAAGCGGGGTACAGAAGCTTATTGCAAAATATCAGAAGCAGGATGAAAAGCTGGCAGATGAGATGGGGCGAATCGAAAAGATGAGTCTGTATGAGAAAAAATACCGGCATATGGGATATATCTGTGGAATTGATGAAGTGGGAAGAGGTCCACTCGCTGGTCCGGTAGTTGCCTGTGCTGTTATCTTGCCGGAAGATTGTGACATCCTGTATCTGAATGATTCCAAACAGTTGTCCGCAAAGAAGCGTGAAGAATTGTATGATGAAATCATGGAAAAGGCAGTGGCAGTGGGGCTTGGAATGACAGGGCCAGCGAGGATTGATGAAATCAATATTCTGCAGGCTACATACGAGGCAATGCGGGAAGCAATCGACAAACTGGAAGTAAGGCCGGATGTGCTTCTGAATGATGCGGTCACCATTCCAAATGTGGATATTACACAGGTGCCGATTATAAAAGGAGATGCGAAGAGCATTTCCATTGCTGCCGCAAGTATTGTGGCGAAAGTGACGAGGGATCGCCTGATGGAAGAATATGAGATGGTTCTTCCAGGTTATGGATTTGCCAGAAATAAGGGCTATGGTTCAGCAGAACATATTGCGGCTTTAAAAAAGCTAGGCCCGACACCGATCCACAGGGCAAGTTTTATCAAAAACTTTGTATAACAGCGTGAGAAATCAAACTAAATTTCAGTGAATGGAAAACAGAATTTAAGAGAAAAAGGCAGCCATTATGAGCACATTGCCGGAGCGTATTTGGAGGAGAGGGGATACCGGATCTTAGAATATAATTTCCGTTGTCCTTACGCAGAAATTGATATTGTAGCCCGTGACGGGAACTACCTTGTCTTTTGTGAGGTCAAGTACCGGAAGGGAAAGAGTAAAGTGCGCTCACTGGAGGCAATAGATTCGAGAAAACAAAAACGAATTTCCATGGCGGCACTTTTCTATATTGCCAGACATAATATGACATCAGAACTTTGCAGATTTGATGTGGTGGGCATTTCAGGGGGAGAAATAACGCTTATCAAGAATGCATTTGAATACGGAGGATAATATGAGTCTTGATTTGAAATTTAAAAATAAAGCAAGAATATTTGACATAAAAGAAGTAGAAGGGGTTCCGGCTCTTCAGTACCCGCTTTTCGAGGCAACGAAAGTAGTCTGTCATGGAATTTCTACCAGAGAAGGCGGTGTGAGCGAAGGGATTTACCGAAGTATGAATCTGAGTTTTTCCAGAGGAGATAAGCCGGAAAATGTAATGGAAAATTATAGAAGAATTGCGAACACAATCGGGGTTTCGGTGGAAAATATCGTCTGTTCAGCGCAGACACATACAACAAATGTGAAAATTGTTACCCAGGAAGATGCAGGAAAGGGTGTGATCAGAGAGAAAGACTACACAGATGTGGACGGATTGATCACCAATGTTCCAGGTCTTTGTCTTGCTACATTTTATGCGGACTGTGTCCCATTATTGTTTGTGGATCCGATAGAGCGTGTTGTTGCAGCGAGTCATTCAGGATGGAGAGGAACGGTCGGCAAGATTGGAAAAGTGACGGTCGAAAAAATGCAGTGTGAATTTGGATGCAGACCAGAAAATATTTATGCGGCAATCGGACCATCCATCTGTCAGAATTGTTACGAAGTGAGCGAAGATGTCATCATTCAGTTCAAAGAAAATTTTGCAAAAGATTATTGGAACCAGTTGTTTTATAAGAAAGAAAATGGAAAGTACCAGCTGAATCTCTGGGCAGCAAATGAAATCATTTTATCAGAAGCAGGGATTACATCTGATCACATGGCAGTTACCAATCTCTGTACATGCTGTAATCCGGAAGATTTATTTTCACACAGAGCATCTCAGGGAAAACGTGGCAATCTTGCAGCGTTTATCGCGCTTAAGGAGGAGAGATAACATATGCCAATGACAGAAGTGACAGAACTTGACTTCTTGGACAGATTTATAAATGATAAAGGATCGGATCTGCTGAATCTTGGGATAAAAGTGCTGGTCACTCTTGTACTTTTCTGGGCAGGACAAAGGCTGATCAAATGGATCAGAAAGATTATCAGAAATTCCATGGAGAGAGCAAATGTAGATAAAGGAGTAGCTCAGTTTGCGGATTCTCTTCTCAAATATGGAATGTATGTGATTCTGGCCGTGTTCCTTGCCAGCAGTCTTGGGGTGGAGTCCACATCCATTGCGGCGCTGTTTGCGTCTGCCGGTATGGCAGTCAGCCTGGCAATGCAGGGAAGTCTTTCAAATCTTGCCGGCGGAATTTTAATTCTGGTATTAAAACCTTTCGTTGTCGGAGATTATATTATTGAAGATACCAATGGAAATGAGGGGACCGTAAAAGAAATCCAGATTTTCTATACGAAACTCGCAACGATTGATAATAAGACCATTGTTATCCCAAACGGAACACTTTCCAATAACAGTCTGACGAATGTTACAGCAGCTGAATACCGTCAGCTGGATCTGCGTGTTGGAATTTCATACGAAGCAGATCTGAAGAAGGCAAAAGAAGTATTGATGGACATTATTGAAAAAGATCACTATATTGTAAAAGAAAAAGATTACAATGTATTTGTGGATGAGCTTGCAGACAGTTCTGTTGTAATGGGAGTCCGCGCGTGGGTGAAGACCGAAGAATTTATGGCTGCAAAATGGGCGATTCTGGAAAAGATCAAGCTCACCTTAGACGAAAATGGAATTGAAATTCCTTATAATCAATTGCAGGTGCATCTTGACAAATAGTTAACAAGGAGACTAGAATATTATGCGGGTAATTGCAGGAAAAGCGCGTAGAATACAGCTCAAAACAATAGAAGGGCTTGAGACAAGGCCGACAACAGACAGAATTAAAGAGACATTGTTCAACATGATTGCACATGGACTTAGGGAGACAAGTTTTCTGGATCTGTTTGCAGGGAGTGGCGGGATTGGAATTGAAGCATTAAGCCGTGGGGCAAAGGAAACTGTTTTTGTAGAAAAGAATCCAAAAGCAGTGGTGTGTATTAGAGAAAATCTGAAAAAAACAAAGCTTGAAGAGCAGGCAGAAGTTCTTCAGACGGATGTGATAAGTGCATTAAGCCGCCTGGAAGGAAGAAAGAAATTTGATTATGTTTTTATGGATCCGCCATATAACCAGTTTCTGGAAAAGCAGGTACTTATGCATCTGGCACAGAGTGATCTTTTAAATGAAGATGCCCTTATCATTGTGGAAGCTTCTCTGGAAACAGATTTTTCTTATGTAGAAGAGCTGGGATATTCTGTGATTAAGAGAAAAGATTATAAGACGAACGCGCATCTTTTTTTAGAGAGAAAGGAATAGAAAGATGTTAAGAGGAATTTATCCGGGAAGTTTTGATCCGGTGACGCTTGGACATATGGATATTATTAAAAGAGGAAGTCATCTGGTGGATGAACTGATCGTCGGAGTATTGTGCAATAACGCAAAAATGCCGTTGTTTTCTGTAGAAGAACGTGTTAAAATGTTAGAAGAAGTGACAAGTGATCTGCCAAATGTGCGAATCATGCCATTTGATGGACTTCTTGTCGATTTTGTCAAAGAAATGGATGCACAGGTTGTAATCCGTGGACTTCGAGCAATTACCGATTTTGAATATGAATTGCAGATGGCGCAGACAAATTATAAACTTGCGCCAGAGGTGGAGTATATTTTCCTGCCGACCAACCTGCAGTATTCATACTTAAGTTCATCTATGGTAAAAGAAGTTGCAGCTTTTGGCGGTGATATTTCACAGTTTGTTTCAGAAGCTGTCATTGATAGAATCAAAGAAAGATACCGTGAAATCAAGCGGTAAGAAGGAGAGTGTAAAATGAGTAGTCGCATTGAACAGATTATTGATGAAATTGAAGAGTATATTGACAGTTGTAAATTTCAGCCATTATCTACTACTAAAATTATTGTAAACAAAGATCAGATTGATGAGCTTCTTCGTGAATTACGTATGAAGACACCTGATGAGATCAAGCGTTACCAGAAAATTATTGCTAACAAAGATGCTATTTTGGCAGACGCACAGGCAAAAGCAGAATCTATGCTTGAAGAAGCACATGTTCAGACGAATGAACTTGTCAGTGAACACGAGATTATGCAGCAGGCATATGCACAGGCAAATGAAATTGTCATGGCAGCCACAGAACAGGCACAGCAGATTCTCGATAATGCTACAAGTGATGCAAACGATATCCGTATCGGAGCAATCCAGTACACAGATCACTTACTTGCGCAGGCAGAGAATATTATCGGAAGTACATTAGACAGCTACACAACACGTTATGACAATTTAATTAATTCATTAAAAGAACATTACGACGTTGTAAGAGCAAATCGTGCAGAGCTTGAAGTTCCGGAAATGTCTTCTCGTGGGCTGGAAGCTGAATTTGGACAGGACAATGAATAGGGGAGCATTCAGAGATTACTGTCAAAGCTTATCGTAAAAGAAAATAAAAATCAAAGATAATAAGCTGGTTACCATTGCGGTAATCAGTTTTTCTTTTATGTATTGTAAAAATGAAAACCCGGCCTTATGTATGATACATTTGGTCTGAAATGCAGCGCATATTCCGCAGAAAGAAGCCAGTGCCATTAAAAGGATATATTTGACTGTGAAATCTAAAGTCTGGGCTGAGATCATGCGCACACCATTTGTAAGTTCCAGAAAAGGAAGAAATATGCTATTCCAGACAAATTGTTCTATCGGTAATGTTTTTAAAGCAAAAAGGATCACACAGAACATGATGATATATCCGCCAATTCGAAGAATGGTCTCCATGCTTTCCCAAATGCTTTCATCCAGACCTGTTGTAAAAGGAGCTGGACGACGGCCGAGAGTATCGGAAGAAAAATCACGGATCACAAGATCAGGATAGTACATGCTCCTAAATAAAAAACTGCAAATAATAGAGGAGGTAAAGAGAATACCAAGACTTACATATGCCAGTTCTGGCATGCCAAGGCATCTTTCAAAGATGAAACCCACAATGAAACCAGGGTTTGTATTATTACAGAAGGATAAAAGATATTCCCCCTCTTTTTTACTGATTTGATTTTCTATCACCAGATCTGCAATGACCTTTGCGCCAACAGGCGTTCCGCAGAAAAAGCCGCAGAGGACCGCGTAGGAAGAACATCCCGAGATGCCAAAAAGCGGACCAAATGCCGGGGATAGAATATGGGAAAATCTGTAAATAGTTCCGGTGCGAAGAAGCAGCGCATTCATGATAAAAAAAGGAAATAAAGTTGGAAATACCGTCTGGAACCAGAGTGTAATTCCAGTGCTCGCACCCTGGAAAACAACGTCTGGAAACCTTAAAAGGAATAGGAAAGTAAAAATCAGAAAAAAGGACATCATAGCAAAAATCCAACGTTTTTGAAAGTATATGTCTACAAAAATCCTTTTATGTTCATTTTAACTATGGTATACTGGACTAATATGGAGGAAGTACACATGTTTACATTACCAGTAGAATTTGAAGATAAGATGAAGCGTCTGCTTAGCGACGAATTTGATGAATATATAAAATGCTACGAAGAACCAAGATATTATGGACTGCGTGTGAATACGCAGAAGATTTCAGTGGAAGAATTTGTAAGGATCTGTCCATTTGAAATCACACCAATTCCATGGATTGAAAATGGATTTTATTACGACGGGGAAAAGGTATCACCGGCAAAGCACCCTTATTATTTTGCAGGATTATATTATCTGCAGGAACCAAGTGCCATGACACCGGCAAACCGTCTCCCGGTAAGTCCTGGAGAGCGGGTGCTTGATGTTTGTGCGGCACCTGGTGGAAAGGCGACAGAACTGGGGGCAAAACTGAATCGGGAAGGTGTCCTGATCGCCAATGACATCAGCAGTTCTCGTGCAAAAGGACTTCTTAAGAATCTGGAAGTATTTGGAATAGGAAATATGCTGGTCTTAAGTGAAGAACCTGGAAAGCTTGAGAACTATTTCCCTGAATATTTTGACAAGATTCTGATCGATGCACCATGTTCTGGGGAAGGAATGTTCCGTAAAGACAGAAAGATGATAAAAGCGTGGGAAGAACATGGACCTGCTTTTTTTGCAAAGCTGCAGCGCAGTATCATCACACAGTCGGCCAGAATGCTGAAACCGGGTGGAATGATGCTGTATTCCACTTGTACTTTTGATGCAGAAGAAAACGAAGGAACTATCGAATATTTATTAAAGGAGTATCCGGAATTTCGTGTTCTGGAAATGAAGCAATATGAAGGGTTTGCACCGGGCAGACCAGAATTTACAGAAGAAAATGTGGAAGATATTGCAAAAACAGTTCGTATTTTCCCGCATAAGATGAAAGGAGAAGGGCACTTCCTCGCCCTGCTTCAAAAGGGAGAAGGGGAAGCTTTCGAAGTGCCTGTTTCAAAGTATGAGGTGAAAGGTGGAAAGAAGATTCCAGAAGAAATTCAGGAATTTTTCAAGGATGTAAGTTTTGAACTGGTTCCGGGACGGCTGGATATTCACGGAGAGCGTGTCTATTATATGCCGGAGAATCTTCCCGATATGAAGGGCATCCGTTTCCTGCGCACAGGACTTCTTCTCGGAGAACTTAAGAAGAAGCGTTTCGAACCAAGCCAGGCACTTGCAATGTATTTGAAGAAAGAGGAATTTGCGCATACCATCAGTCTTCCAGTGGAGGATGAACGTGTGAACCGTTATCTGAAGGGAGAGACGATAGATGTCGATGATCTTGTGTCGCCAAAAGAGTCCGGATGGCATCTGGTATGTGTGGAGGACTATCCGCTTGGCTGGGGCAAGCTTGGAAGAGGGACTTTGAAGAATAAATATTTACCGGGATGGAGGAATATGTCCTCATGATAAGACTGGATAAGTATCTGGCAGACATGGGCATGGGAACCAGAAGTGAACTAAAGAAAATGATACGAAGCGGCCGTGTTCAGATAGATGGAGTCCCTGCAAAGAAGCCAGAGGAAAAAGTGGACATTGCATCGCAGACCGTGACCTTAGATGGAAAAGCGGTCGCGTATCAGAAAGTGGAATACTACATGCTCCATAAACCGGCAGGCGTAGTATCTGCGACAAAGGACAAAAAAGAAAAAACAGTACTGGATCTTATAGGTGGACAGAAACGTAAGGACTTATTTCCAGTGGGAAGGCTGGATAAGGATACCGAAGGACTGCTTCTGATCACGAATGACGGGGACATGGCACACCGTCTCTTAGCACCTGGGAAACATGTGGATAAGGTCTATTTTGCCAGAATTGATGGAAAGGTGACGAATGAAGATGTTATTCAGTTTTCAGAAGGAGTAGATATCGGGGATGGGGACCTGACACTTCCTGCAAGATTGGAGATTCTGACATCGGCAGAAGAATCGGAGATCCTACTGACTATTCAGGAGGGACGGTTTCATCAGGTGAAGCGGATGTTTGAAGCTGTTGGAAAGAAAGTGACCTATCTGAAGCGAATGTCCATGGGAAGCCTGGTGCTGGATGAGAACCTTAAGAAAGGGGAATATCGCCCCCTGACGAAAGAGGAGTTAGAGAAACTATGTTAAATGATAAGATAGAAGCACTCATTTTTGATCTGGATGGGACTATGATTGATTCTATGAGAGTGTGGAAGGATATTGATGCGGAATATATTGAAAAATACCATCTGACTGAGCCGGAAGATTTTCATGAAGCGATGGAAGGACTGAGCTATACAGAGACGGCAGAGTATTTTCTGAAAGTGTTTCCGACCCTTCCAAAGACAGTGGAAGAACTGAAAGAAGAGTGGTATGAGATGGCTCTTTATAAATATTCGCATGAGATGGAGTTGAAAGAAGGATTAGAGACGCTGATCCGCAGTGCGCGGGCAGAAGGACTTGGCATTGGAATTGCCACCAGCAATGACCGGAAACTTGTGGAAGCCTGTCTGAAGGGAATGGGCGTGGAAGAGCTGGTAGACACGATTGCTACAAGCTGTGAAGTAAAAAAAGGAAAACCGGCACCAGATGTTTATCTGAAAGCAGCCGGAGACCTTGGGGTCGCACCGGAGCACTGCCTGGTGTTCGAAGATGTTCCGATGGGAATCATGGCCGGGAAGAATGCAGGAATGAAGGTCTGTGCCGTGGATGACTGGTTCTCAGCACCACAGATGGAACGAAAGAAAGAACTTGCAGATTATTATATAAAAAATTATTACGAAATATTGAATCATACATTTGAGGTATTATCATGAATCAGGGATTTTTACCAATCAGCAGACGAGAAATGGAAGAGCGGGGATGGAGTCAGGTGGACTTTGTCTATGTCAGCGGAGATGCTTACGTGGATCATCCATCCTTTGGACATGCGATTATTACCCGCCTCTTAGAAGCACATGGCTATAAAGTAGGAATAATCGCCCAGCCGGACTGGAAGAAGAAGGAAAGTGTCTGCATATTCGGGGAACCACGTCTGGGATTTCTGGTTTCTTCTGGTAATATGGATTCTATGGTAAACCATTATTCAGTATCTAAGAAACGACGCAGGCAGGATTCGTATACACCTGGGGGAGAGATGGGAAAGCGTCCGGATTATGCGGCAATCGTCTATGGGAATCTGATCCGGCAGACCTATAAGAAGACACCAATTATATTAGGGGGAATCGAAGCCAGCCTTCGCAGACTGGCACATTACGATTACTGGTCGAATCAGCTGAAGCGCTCGATCCTGCTGGATTCCGGAGCGGATCTTATTTCCTATGGAATGGGAGAACGCTCGATTCTGGCAATTGCAGAAGCTCTTGAGGCAGGAATTCCGGTTGAGGATATCACTTATATCGATGGGACCGTATGTAAAGTAAAATCGCTGGAGAGCGTATATGATGCGATCATGCTGGAATCTTTTGAAGAAATGAAAGTGGACAAGCTGAATTATGCAAGAAGCTTTTATACCCAGTATTGTAATACGGATCCTTTTAGTGGAAAGCGTCTGGTAGAGCCTTATTCGGAGCATCTGTATGTGGTACAGAATCCCCCATCCAAGCCACTTTCCCAGGATGAAATGGACGATGTGTACGCGCTTCCTTATATGCGGACCTACCATCCATCCTATGAAGCAGCGGGCGGTGTTCCGGCAATTGCGGAAGTGAAATTCAGTCTAATCAGTAACAGAGGATGTTTTGGAGCGTGTAGTTTCTGCGCACTTACCTTCCATCAGGGAAGAATCATTCAAACACGAAGTCATGAATCAATTGTAGAAGAAGCAAAAGGATTTTTAGATGATCCGGATTTTAAAGGCTATATTCATGATGTGGGTGGACCGACGGCAAATTTCCGTACACCGGCATGTAAGAAACAGCTGAGATATGGGGCATGTACAAATAAACAGTGCCTGTTCCCAAAGCCTTGTAACAATATGATTGCAGACCATAAAGATTATCTGGAGCTTTTAAGAGAACTTCGTGGGCTTCCAGGTGTGAAGAAAGTGTTTGTCCGCTCAGGAATCCGTTTTGATTATCTTCTGGCGGACAAAGATGATACCTTTTTCCGGGAATTGTGTAAATATCATGTCAGCGGTCAGCTGAAGGTGGCACCAGAACATGTGTCAGATCCGGTCCTTCAAATGATGGGAAAACCGGAGAATGCGGTATATAAACAATTTACCAGAAAATACAAAGAACTGAATGAAAAACTGGGATTAAAACAATATCTGGTACCATATCTGATGTCTTCCCACCCGGGCTCTACGATGAAAGAGGCAGTGGAGCTGGCAGAGTATTTAAGAGATCTTGGGTATATGCCAGAACAGGTGCAGGATTTTTATCCGACCCCATCGACGATTTCCACCTGTATGTATTATACTGGAGTGGATCCAAGAACCATGAAACCTGTGTATGTGCCGAAAAATCCACATGAAAAGGCAATGCAGAGGGCACTCATTCAGTATCGCGATCCAAAGAATTATGGTCTGGTCATGGAAGCACTCAAAATAACGGGTAGAATGGATTTGGTGGGATTTGGAGAAAGATGTCTGATTCGCCCAAGAAAACTACAAAGTGAAAAGAATGACAGGAGACCGGCTGGGAACAACAAAAATACAGCTGGGAATGATAAGAAACCAAGAAAGAAAAAAGCAATTCGGAATGTTCATAAAAGAAAAGGATAGGGATAGATATGAAAATAGCGATTGTAACAGGTGCATCATCTGGAATCGGAAGAGAATTCGTACATCAGTTGGAACATTTTTATAAAGAACTGGATGAAATCTGGGTGATTGCAAGAAGAGAGGACAGACTTCAGGAACTGAAGAAGGAAATCCATACGTGTGTCCGTATATTTACAGGTGATCTGGCGGAAGACCTTATATATAAGCAGGTGCTCAACCGCCTGGAAAATCAGAATCCAGATGTCCGTATGCTGATCAATGCGGCTGGATTTGGAAAATATGGAACGGTGGAAGAAATTGCAAAAGAGGATAAGAAGCTTCAGCTTCAGATGATCGATCTGAATTGTCGCGGGCTGACGCAGATGGTGACCATCTGCCTCCCATTTATGTCAAAGGGCAGTCGTATCATCAATATGGCGAGCGCAGCGGCGTTTTGCCCGCAGAGCAGATTTGCGGTATATGCGGCGAGCAAATCTTATGTGCTTAGTTTTTCAAGAGCGCTGAATGAGGAATTGAAGGACAGAGAAATCTATGTTACAGCGGTCTGCCCGGGACCAGTAAAGACAGAATTCTTTGATCAGTCAGGATTTTCAGAAAGCTTTACCAAAGAAGCTGTGATGGTACAGGCCAAAGAGGTCGTCACGCAGGCACTGGTCGATGCACGGGAGAAAAAAGATGTTTCGATTTATGGTGTCCTGATGAAGGGAGCGGAAGTCGCAGCGAAAGTGATTCCTCATAAGGTTGCAATGAAGGTAATGGAAAAGATATAGAAAGACAAGGGGAGAAAATATGAAGATACAGAAGGGAACAGCAGGATATATTTCTGCAAAAAAAAGACAACTGGCGATGATTGTCTGTGTGGCAGCAGTCATCATTATTGGACTTCTGGTGGCAGGATACATGATGTATGATTCAAGGCTGAACTGGCTTACCGTTGTGGCAATTTTAATCTGTCTGCCAGTTTGCCGTACACTTGTGAATCTGATCATGCTGCTTCCTCACACATCGATCAGTGAAAATACAGAGATGGAAATTTCTGGAAAGACAGAGAATCTTACGGTCCTTTTTGATCTGATCATTACGAGTGAAAAGAAAGCAATGAAAATTGATTCTGTTGTCATTTCAAGAAATGTGGTATGTGGATATGCAAAGTCGCCGAAATTTGATACGGATTATGCTGCAAAACATATCAAATCCATTTTGGAGCAGAATGGAATTGAAAAAGTCACAGTGAAGATATTTAAAGATTATGTGGCATTTTTGAGCCGTGCAGAAGGCATGCAGAGCATTGCTTCGATTGAAAAGAATGAACCGGGAAGAAGAGAAAAAGAAATCGAACAGTTGATTTTAGACATTTCTCTTTAAAAAACGAGTTAAGGGGCATAACATGAAAAAAATCATTGTGAGTCAGAATGAAGCAGGGCAGAGAATGGATAAGCTCCTTGCAAAATATTTAAGTGAAGCGCCTAAAAGCTTTTTTTATAAAATGCTTCGAAAAAAGAATATTACATTGAATGGAAAAAAAGCGGATGGAAATGAAAAACTGAATGTGGGTGACGAGATTACCTTTTTCCTTTCCGATGAGACTTTTGAAAAGTTTGCCGGGAAGAAAGCTCCGATTTCCAAAGAAGTCAGCCACGCGGTGAAGGATGCGGTCAAACTGACGGTCCTCTATGAAGATGAACACCTTTTGTTCATCGACAAGCCGGCAGGGATGCTTTCACAGAAGGCACAGCCATCAGATGTGTCCTTAAATGAGCATATCCTTGCCTATTTGCTGCGAACGAAGGCAATTTCCGAAGAGGAATTAACAAGCTTTAAGCCGTCTATCTGCAATCGGTTGGACCGAAACACCAGTGGAATCGTGGCTGCGGGAAAATCGCTGAAGGGAATCCAGCAGCTTGGGGACATGTTCCAGAAGCGGACGATGGAGAAGTATTATCTGACCATTGTTTCTGGAAAAATCAGTGAGGAAAGTTATGTACATGGTTATCTGAAAAAGAACGAGCAGGCCAATCAGGTGGTGGTGAAGAAAACGCCGTTTGAAGATGCAAAGGAAATCGAGACCGCCTATCGACCGCTTGCCGGAAATGAAAAATGGACACTTTTGGAGGTCCATCTGATCACGGGGCGTACGCATCAGATTCGTGCCCATTTAGCTTCCCTTGGTCATCCAATCGTGGGAGATACTAAATACGGCACCAGGAAAATAAATGATATGGTAAAGAAAAAATATCATTTATCCGCACAGCTTCTGCATGCCTGGCGTATGAAATTTAGTGACACCGGTGGTGCCCTTGCAGGTGTGAGTGGCCGCCAGATCGTGGCACCGGTGCCAAAGAAAATGAATGAGATTTTAAAAGGGGAGAATATAAAATGGGAACATGGAGTTCCAGAGGATTAAGAGGATCAACACTGGAAGATTTTATAAATCGTACCAATGAAAGATATTTGTCACAGGGACTGGCGCTGATTCAGAAGATACCGACTCCGATCACCCCTGTAAAAATAGATAAAGAGCACAGGCATATCACACTGGCTTATTTCGACCAGCAAAGTACCGTGGATTATATCGGTGCAGTGCAGGGAATTCCGGTATGCTTCGATGCAAAGGAATGCAGTGTCAATACCTTTCCATTGCAAAATTTGCATGAACATCAGGTCACATTTATGGGAAATTTTGAAAAACAGGAAGGAATTTCCTTTTTAGTTATTTACTTTAGTAATCGAAATGAATTATATTATATGCGTTATTCCGAAATTAAAACCTTTTGGGAACGCGCACAACATGGTGGAAGAAAGAGTGTCCGCCATGATGAGCTCAGCCGGGAGTTCTTTTTTGAACTAAAGGATGGAATGTATGTTCCATATCTTGAGATGCTGCAGAAAGACTTGAATTTGAGAGACAATAATGAGTAAAGGGGCTGTTCGAAATGAAACAGTTATTGCACACACCAGAAGGTGTCAGAGATATTTATAAAGAAGAATGTGTACAGAAACTTACACTTCAGGAACAATTAAGAAAAGTCATGCATTTGTATGGGTATCAGGATATTCAGACACCAATGTTTG
>JAQYAI010000057.1 GCA_029227655.1 bacterium
GCGGTATTGGCGCGGGTATGTCGTTAGCGCTGATTACGACGCTCTATGGCTCAGTTGTAGCAAACTGGATTTGTATCCCTGTGGCGGGAAAGCTGGATAAAAAGAGTGAGCAGGAGCAGCTTGTCATGGAAGTGACCATTGAGGGGGTGTTGTCAATCCAGGCAGGAGAAAATACAAGAATTATCAAAGAGAAGATGAAAGCCATTTTAGAGAAAGAAATCGAGTAAACAAGTAAATTTAGATTATTACTGACCTGGCGTGAGTTGGAGACCAATGGTAAGTTTGATAAAAACGAAAAACTCTCAATTATCAGTGATGGAGGATTAGACAAAGTGGTGTTTTAAGTGGAACAAACTTAATTATAATGAAAGATGAGGTTGCTATATTTTCTGTTGTAATTGTATAATTATGTCAGTAGCGTTGAAAGGAGAGGTTGTTTTATGCTTAGAAGATATGTTATTGCTCAGTAGTCTGAGCTTAAAATAAGAATGAATAGTTAAGCTCAGATGAATCCCCAAAAGTATAGGAGGATTGTAATGAGCTATATCAGTGCAGAAGATATTCTGCCAAAAGAACTTATAGAAACTATTCAGCAATATGTAAGTGGGAAGAATATATATATTCCATGTAAAGAGAAAAAGGTCTGGGGAAGCCAGACGAAGACAAAGCAGTATTATAAAGAGCGAAATCATGAAATATGTGAAAATCATAAAACCGGGGTTTAGATAAAAATACTTGCGAGTAAATATTCCCTATCAGAGAAAAGTATTCAAAGAATCATAAGAACAACCAATATAGAATGAGTCTGGCGGTTGTGATTAAAGTGAATTCGGTAAGAATATTTCACCGCTGTGGGGGATGTGGGAAAAAGCAGGAGTTTGTAAATTCCGGGAAATTCAGAGTGAATGCCAATGGCAATCGAGTAGACGTCTGGCTTATCTATAGATGTAAGAAATGTAAGCATTCCTGGAATTTGACGATTTACGAGAGGATAAAACCTTCTAAAATTGTGCCGGAAGACTATGAACGGTTTATGGAAAATGATTATGATCTTGCTTTAAAATATGGAAATGATATAGATTTTTTGAAAAGAAATAATGCTGAATTGAAATGAGAAATAAGGGGCTTTTACAAAATAGATCATATCAATTAATCTATGGAGTATCAGCTCCCTTTTTGTGATAGTTTTTTGATGCAAAATGGATTAGAAAAAACAGGATTATTTTTGAAAAAGCCAAAAACGATATTTCGATAATATTTTTTGGGTTTTCTAATTGACAAATAAGAAAACATATTTTATGATATAACCATCAGAGAAATTCTAAATAATGTACATCTCGTACATTCAGACAGTTTCTGTCAGATTTTCTTTTACTTTTAACTGAATAAGGCAGGAACTGAAAACAGGGAGGCACTGCTGCAGCTGTACAATGCACTGAACGGTACGGATTATAAGGATGCATCCAGACTGGAGATCGTAACCATTGAAAATGCGGTCTATATCGTTATGAAGAATGACCTGGCCTTTGTCATCACAGGGACAATGAACCTGTATGAGCATCAGAGCACATATAACCCGAACCTGCCTGTGCGTTTTCTAATCTATCTGGCAGAGGAATACCAGCAGATTGTAGAGCAGGCAGAGGAAAGCATCTACGGGAAAAAGCAGATATCGCTGCCTACCCCACAGTGTATCGTTTTCTACAACGGGGAAGCGGAGGCACCGGAGGAGCAGATACTGAAACTGTCGGATGCCTTTGAGAACAAGGAACGGAAAGCGGATGTAGAACTGACAGTGCGGATGTTAAATATCAACCATGGCCATAATAATGCCCTGATGGAAAAGTGCCGGACACTTGCAGAATATGCACAGTTCGTGGCAGTGTCCAGGCCCATGCAGGAGGCACTGGAGGAAGCAGTTGAATACTGCATTGACCACGGCATCCTGTCAGAGTTTCTAAGGAGGCATCGGTCGGAGGTGTTGGGAATGTTGTTGGAAGAATTTGATGTGGAGAAATATGAGCGAACCATTAAGAAGGAAGGCTATGAGGAAGGCCATGCCAGTGGATTACAGGAAGGGCAAGCATCCGCTATCCTTACAATACTGGAGCGGAAAGGAACAATACCGAATGCCTTAAGAGAAAGAATCCTGTCCCAGAAGGATGAAGCAGTATTGAAGGAGTGGCTTCTGGCCGCTGCATCTGCGGAAGATATCAAAGCCTTTTGTGAGAAGATCGGAATTTCATAGAAAGGCTATAGTAATAGCTGTAAAGCATGA
>JAQYAI010000058.1 GCA_029227655.1 bacterium
TTTTTCGTCCTTTGATTCCGGAAAATAAGGAGATACCTCCAATAATGGCCGATTTAACGATATAATAAATTAAAATTCCTTCCCTCGGTAGAATGTTGGAAATTTGATCCAGAAACTGTTGATACGGAAGAATTGCCATCGGCAAAAGGATAAAACTTAAAATTACCAAAATATATATGCCTTTGAAAACCAAAAGATTGCTGGCAAAACGCAATAACTTCTTTCCTCTTGGAATAGTAATGCCAAGTTCGGCCTGAATCAATTCATCGCAGAAAGCATTGATATTATCTCCAATTATATTGCTTAAAGTTTCACCTCTTGTTTCAGCTTCCAGCGCCATACCGATCAAATCTTTTCGCAATATTTCTGTCTCACATTCTTCCAGATAAAAGCTTTTCATATATTTCGTGATTCGGTGCAGAATTTGTTTGTTTTCATCATTTAATTTCATTTCTAAATCGATATTAGAAAGATAAAGTGAGCGTTCATTCTGGTGTACATTTTCATTCATAATATGATTACTCCTTCCGATTGAAAATTTGGTTCATGGCATCGGATACTTCGTTCCAGCAGATAATAAACTGATCCAGATATTCCCTTCCTAAGCTTGTCATTTCATAATATTTACGACTTGGTCCTAATGGGGAGGGACGAAATTCGGAACGAATGTAGTTCTTCTTCTCAAGACGTACTAAGAGGGGGTAAATCGTTCCTTCCTTTATATCCGTAAAACCATATTCTTTTAATTTCGTTACGATTTCATATCCATATGTAATTTCATCAGAAAGTATTTTTAATATACACCCCTCTAACGTTCCCTTCATCAATTGAGATTTATCATACATTCTATCACCTACCTTGCAATGCATAATAGTTGTTGACTATATTGTAATGCAAGGTAGTAAAAAAGTCAATATACAACCTTGTAAAAGCTTTTCATCTGCTTTTCTATTTCATCGGCTAATTCCTTTGCATCCACCAGCTCTTCTTCCGGATACTTACAGAAATATTTCGGATAATCGCTATTTTTTAATCCCTCCAGCAAAATGATATCTGCTTCCGGAAATGCCTGCATCAGACATTTTTCATCTGCCTCTGTTGTTTCTTTTGTAACCATCAGACGGCTGCCGGAAAAGACAGCGGTCCCATAAGCACCGGCTTTCTGGTGTCTGTAACTGTCTGTTCCAGGTACATCACTTTCAAAATCATGCCCATCGTGTTTGATTGTAGCAACACGATATCCTTTCTTAGTTAATTCTGGTATTAATCTTGTTATTAATGTCGTCTTTCCACTATTCTTATATCCACTGATTGCGAATACAAAAGGCTTCTTTGTTTTACTCAGCATTTTATACTCCTCTATTGTATTAATGTTACTCACACTTTTATCATCCTGCATAGTCTCCACGATCTGATAGCCTGCCATGTCGAGCAAAACCATCATTTTATAACATTTTTCTTCTATTAATTTCTCCATAAAAGGCAGAGCACTCTTGGGATAAATTCCCAATAACGGATGCATCCTGTCCCCTGATTTTACAATCGTAATCTTTGCATTTTTCTGATATGCCTCTAACAGGCGTTTCACAATACGCTGATCAATCATTGGCATATCACATGCTGCCACAAGTAAAGCTTCCGCTTCAATTGATTGAAGTCCGGAACAGATTCCACCCATAGGACCAATGTCTTTATATTTATCCACGACCATTGGTCGTCCCAGATGCATATATGGTTCTTTGGCTTCTACAGAAATATATGTTTCAGGAAGCATGTCAAATGCATGCAAAATATGATCACAAAATGTTTCTCCCTGATAGTTCAAAAATAACTTTTTCTCTCCATTCATCCGGCTGTTCTTCCCGCCAGCAAGTATATATCCACAAATCACTTTTCTTTCCATCCTCATTTCAGTGTCCATTTATAAAGCTTATGCCATCTTTGTTATTCATTATAGCAAAAAAGAGCGATCCCCGAAAGGGAACCGCCCACATTATTAAATTTATAACAGTTCAGCCATGTGCTTCGAACTGTTACTTAAATTTTTAAAATCGTTTTCACCGTATTTTTCATTTCATTGATATCACATTCGGTAGTGTGTAAAATCTTTGCATTACGGATTTCTTCGATTGCATTTGGAATCTCTCTCTTGGAAATCTGATGTAATACATCAATCAATGCAAATTCATCCATTTTATCGTATTCTTCATCAATCGCTGTCAGAACACTTCTTCCAAATTTGTATGGGCTTGCCGTTGATGCAATTACAGCCTTTCTGTCATCGCCTGTTTCTTTTACATAATCGCTATGTACAGCTGCTGCAACTGCTGTGTGTGTATCCATGACATAATCTGTTGCTGTATATGTATCATGAATTTCCTGCTTTACCCGTTCTTCTGTTGCATATCCGCCCACAAAATCACCAAGTTTTGCTTTCATATCTTCGGAAATCTCATAGGCTCCGGTCTCTTTCAGATTCTTCATAAGTTCTGCATTCTTCTCAGAATCTTCTCCTGCTATCAGATAAATCAGGCGTTCCAGATTGCTGGAAATCAGAATATCCATAGATGGTGATGATGTCAGAACAAATACTCTGTTCTTGTCATAAGTTCCCGTCTGGAAGAAATCGTAAAGTACTTTATTTTCATTGGAAGCGCAAATTAATTTTGCAATCGGAAGTCCCATACATTTTGCATAGTATGCAGCCAGAATATTTCCAAAATTTCCGGTCGGAACTACCACGTTAATCTCTTCTCCCTCTGCAATTTCCTCATTCTGCAATAATTTAGCATACGCATATACATAATAAACGACCTGCGGAACAAGGCGTCCAATATTGATAGAATTTGCTGACGAGAACTGATATCCGGCATCTGCCAGCTCTTTTTCCAGCTCCTTGTCCTCGAACATTGCCTTCACGCCGCTCTGTGCATTGTCAAAATTACCATGAATCGCAACAACAGAAGTATTTTCTCCCTTCTGCGTCACCATCTGAAGCTCCTGCACTTTGCTGACTCCGTCCTTTGGATAGAACACAATAATCCTTGTTCCTTCCACATCTGCAAAGCCAGCCAATGCCGCTTTACCAGTATCCCCGGAGGTTGCAGTCAGAATAACAATTTCATTTTTTACATCATTTTTTTTCGCAGAAGTTGTAAGCAAATGCGGAAGGATAGAAAGTGCCATATCCTTGAACGCGATGGTTGCTCCATGATAAAGTTCCAGAAAATACGCATGCCCTACTTTCGCAAGTGGTGCAATTTCTTCTGTATCAAACTTGCTGTCATATGCTTTTGCAATACAATTTTTCAGCTCTTCTTCTGTAAAATCTGTAAAAAACTCTTTCATAATTGTATAGGCTGTTTCCTGATAGCTCATATCACGAAGTTCTCTTAAAGTCACTGGAAGCTTTGGAATCCGAACCGGCACAAATAATCCACCATCTTCGGCAAGTCCCTTTAAAATAGCCTGTGAAGCCGTCACTCTCGTATCAGAGTTGCGCGTGCTCTTATATAATAAATTCATTTCCGTCACCTCTGCTTTTATTTTTCTTTCTTACTATTCGTATATTTTACAAGTCCACCGGCTGCAATCAGCTTCTGCATAAATTCCGGGAACGCCTGCCCTTGAAATTCCGTTCCCTTTGTGCGGTTATAAATTTTACCAGAATCAAAATCCACCTCTACTTCGTCCCCTGCTTCAATTCCTCTTGCAGCCTCCGGACATTCGATGATCGGAAGACCGATATTGATTGCATTTCTGTAAAAAATTCTTGCAAATGTCTCTGCAATGACACAGCTCACACCTGCTGTTTTCAGGCAAAGTGGTGCATGTTCTCTGGAAGAACCACATCCAAAATTCTTATTTGCAACGATCATATCTCCTGGCTGTACTCTCTTGGCAAATGTCGGGTCAATATCTACCATCGCGTGACTTGCTAATTCCTGCGCATCGAAAGAATTTAAATATCTTGCCGGAATAATTACGTCTGTATCCACATTATCACCATATTTAAAAACATGTCCCATCGCTTTCATTATTTGTCACCTACTTTCTCTGGATTTGCAATATATCCTGCAATTGCACTTGCCGCTGCCACTTCTGGAGATGCAAGATAAATCAAAGAATCTACATGTCCCATTCTTCCTACAAAGTTACGGTTCGTTGTAGAAACACATTTTTCACCTGCTGCCATAACGCCCATATGACCACCCATGCACGGTCCGCAGCTTGGTGTATTAAATGCGCAGCCTGCATCAATAAAAATATCAACTAATCCTTCTTGAATACACTGTTTGTAAATCTTCTGTGTTGCAGGAACGACCATAACTCTGACATCTGGATGAACAGTATGCCCTTTCAAAATCGCTGCCGCACGGCGCATATCGGAAATACGTCCATTTGTACATGAACCGATAACGACCTGATCGATCTTAATTGGCTCCATAGCCTCCACTTCGTCAATGGTCTTTGCATTTCCCGGAAGATGTGGAAATGCAACGGTCGGGCGAACTGCTGCAAGATCAATTTCAATTACTTCATCATATTCTGCATCTTCATCCGCTTCATAAATCTTATATTCTTTTACAGAATGTTCTTTCATGTATGCTTCTGCCTCATCATCCACTGGGAAAATTCCATTCTTTGCCCCGGCTTCAATCGCCATGTTTGCCATCGTAAAACGATCATCCATTGACAGGTTCTGAATGCCATCTCCCACAAATTCCATAGATTTGTAAAGTGCTCCATCTACACCAATCTTACCGATAACGTGGAGGATAATATCTTTACCAGTTACATATTTCCCTGGTTTTCCGGTGAGGACAAATTTCATGGCTGATGGGACCTTGAACCAAAGTTCACCTGTTGCCATACCAGTTGCAATATCTGTCGTTCCTACACCTGTAGAGAACGCTCCAAGCGCTCCATATGTACATGTATGAGAATCTGCGCCGATAATACATTCACCGGCAACAACCACTCCTGCTTCAGGTAAGATGGCATGTTCCACTCCTGATTTTCCCTGTTCAAAATACCACTTAAGGCCTTGTTCTTTTGAAAAGTCGCGAATTGCTTTTGAATTTTCAGCTGATTTGATATCTTTATTTGGTGTAAAATGATCTGGTACCAACACAACTTTATCTTTATCAAAAACCTTATCAGCCATTTCTCTAAAAATAGGCAATGCCATAGGTCCTGTAATATCATTCGCCATTACAACATCCAGCTTTGCTTCAATCAGTTGCCCTGCTGTCACAAAATCAAGCCCTGCATGAGCTGCCAGAATCTTCTGCGTCATAGTCATTCCCATGGTGAGTTCCTCCTCTATCTATGCAATTACTTTATACGTGCCATTTTAGCACACTTCACTGCTGTAAAACAAGAAATAATACGAGATTAAAAAAGAAACATCACTAAAAAGCAATGTTTCTTCAATGTTTTCTCTTAATTTTACTTAAATATGGTATTTCAATTGGATCAATTGGATCAATCGGACGTTCCGCATGAATCTTTATCTTACGTTTCTGCTTCTTCCAAAGTGCTCCTGCACTATTGTAAAGCCAGAAAGAATAAGAATACACATTCTTTATTTTACCCAGCTTATCCTTTGTCGTTTTCGAATAAATCTCACCCGCAGCACCGATCACTTCTTTATTTCTGATCTGCATGATCAGATCCAGCTCTGTCTTGATCGGCTTTGAAAATACCGTATAACCTCTTCCAATACAGTCTGGTCTGTGAGCATCACTTCCACCAGTTCCAGGTTTATCGTATTTTTCTGCCAGATATTTTGCACCTGCATTCGATTCTTCCGGTTCACAGGCATTGAATGTTTCAATAAAATCAAACTTCTGTAATAATTCCGGTGACCTCTGCCAGCATTTTGTATTCGTAAAACTCAGATATTTTTCTCCACACGGATGTGCCGGTCCACAGATTCCACCATGATAATGAACAACATCAATCAGCTCTGATAACGGAAGTCCTCTCATTTCAAGAAGACGCATCTTCACTCCCTGTGGCATAACAATCAGAATATGCCCTGCATCAACAGTGTCATACTCGATTCCTTTTAAAACAACAAAATCTCTATATTTTTTCCCTTTTAAATTATATTTCCAATGACGATAGCCATTATACGTATCATGATCCGTCACCAGAATTCCATCGATTCCCTTTTCCTTACAGGTCATGATATATTCTTCCAGAGTTACTCTGCTATCTATAGACCCTTCCTTCACATGACAATGCATATCTATCTTCATATCTATGTCCTCAAACTTTCCTATTCGATTGTCTCTTCCGTCTCATCCACATGATCAACCGATTCTGCTTCCCTGTTCACATCATCAGATGCCTCTTCTCCAAAAAGTGCTCTTGCACTTTCTACCTCTTCTTCTTTTGAAATCTCTTTCTTCACTTCTTCCGAATGTGCAGCTTCTTTTCTTCCAATTTCCCTTGATTTCAGTATAAACTGAACAATACATCCCATCACAACAGGTATGACAAATATTGCAATTACCACCCCAATGTTATCTGTCACAATAAACTTTCGGATGATAGTTCCAATTCCAACACCACCTACAAAGGCTGTCGCAAAAATGTAGACCGCATCCAGCCAGTTCATTGCTGCAATTGCAAAAAGCATACCGATACCACCATAAACTGCATAAAAAATCCAGTTACCTGGTCTTGTTAACAATATAAGCATTCCTGTCACGCCAATCATGCAGAATAAAAATGCACCAAACTTTTTAAAGATTGCTGCGAGTGCACCCAAAATCACTGCACCGGCAATTGCAAGGAGCATCTGCGTCTTCACATCCATTCCGGCCAGCTCCGCACCATAATATCCAATTCCTGCTCCGAGAACCGCTGCTGCAAGCGCATTCCCGATTCTCATTAGTTTTATTCCGAACAGACACAAAATGATAGAAATGATGACTGTCCCCACAAGTACTACAATGTTCATCTGTATTTCCTCCTAATTATTTTCTCCCCTGAAAAGGTTCATTCAAACCAACAAAAGCCATGACCCGTGTCATCATGACCTAATATATTATACCATATACAAATATTCCACCGCAAGATTTCACTTTTTTTTCACATCAATAATCCAAAAAAAGTATATATACGTCAAAGAAGAGTATCAATTTTTTTATTTTGATACTCTTCTTTATGAAACTGCTCTAATCATTTTTCTTAACCTTTCAGTATATGATTATACCTTCCTCTCTATATTTTCTTTTTTGGATTCAAATTTAAATTTTGATTGGTCCATACCTTCGCTTTCTTAAATTTGTTTTTTGAGTTTTAACTTAAGTTTCTGGTGGTTCATACCTTCTCTTTCTTTAAATTTGTTTTAAAAGATTTTGTTTATCTTTTATGGCTTTATAATACACTACGATCTTTAATTTGTCAATACATTTTTTAGAATATTTTTCAATTTTCTGATAATTATTATTTTCTAAATCAATTCATCAAACAATTTATTTTACCATGTTTTATCCGTCTCAACCAAAATCTGGCACTTTCTTTCACCACTTTCAATTCCACTACGCGGAATCCCCACCAGTAAAAAGCGGGCCCAGGAGAAATCCCGGGCCCTCATTTTCTTATTCTTCAGTTGTTCCTTCTGTATCTTCTTGCGTACTCTTAATTGTTACGCCCTTCTTTTCAAAATCTATCTTATCCCAGATCTCATCGTATTCTGT
>JAQYAI010000059.1 GCA_029227655.1 bacterium
TATCTGAAATTTTTACCAGAATCCGGTCATCCGATGGATCTTGGGGCGGATCTTTGCTGCGATTCTGCACATAAAACACTTCCGGTTCTTACGGGAGGCGCGTATCTGCATATCGCAAAAGGGGCACCGGAGATGTTCGTGGAAAGGGCCAAAGATGCGATGGCATTATTTGGTTCCACCAGTCCGTCGTATCTGATTCTGCAGTCTCTGGATATGGCGAACAAATATATTTCCGAAGGATATAAGGAAAAACTGGCGGATTTTCTGGTAAAAGTGGACCAGCTAAAAGAGAATCTTCGAAAAAAGGGCTTTGCTCTGATTGGTCAGGAACCACTAAAACTGACTATAGCGACCAAATCCTATGGTTATTGTGGGACGGAATTTTCTGCGGAACTTCAGAAGCAGGGGATTGTGACGGAATTTGCAGACCCGGATTATGTGGTCATGATGTTGTCTTGTGAAATGGGGGAAGCAGGGCTCCAAAGGCTGGAAAATGCAATTGACCATGTGAGACCGAAATGCCCGATTGCGGAAATTCCACCGGAAGTGGAACTTCCGGAACAGGTGATGTCTGTGAGAGAAGCGCTCTTTTCACAACAGGAAAAAGTTTCGGCCAAGGAGAGTGAGGGCAGGATCCTGGCTTCCCTCAATGTGGGATGCCCGCCAGCGGTGCCGGTTGTGGTCTGCGGAGAAAAGATCAATAAAAAATCAGTAGAATTATTCAAGTATTATCAAATAAAAAGTTGTGATGTAGTAAAATAAAACAGAAATGTTATTAGAGGAGAAAAAGTATGCAAAGAGAGCGTTTGGGGAGCAGACTGGGATTCATTTTGTTGAGTGCCGGTTGTGCGATTGGAATTGGAAATGTGTGGAAATTTCCGTATATTACCGGACTCTATGGCGGAGGGGCATTTGTCCTGATCTATTTCTTATGTCTGATCATTATAGGAGTTCCGGTTCTTACGATGGAATTTGCGGTAGGACGCGCGAGCCAGAAAAGCCCGGTAAGACTGTATCAGAAATTAGAGCCGGAGGGAAGTAAATGGCATCTTCATGGGTATGCAGCCCTTGCGGGAAATTATCTTCTGATGATGTTCTATACTTCGGTTGCCGGCTGGATGCTGCAGTATTTTGTAAAAACAGCTTCCGGACAATTTGAAGGTGCTGATGCAGCAGGTGTGGAGACAATTTTTGGGGAAATGTTGGGAGAACCTGTTTCTATGATGATTTTTATGGGAATTGTTGTTGCACTTGGTGGACTGGTGTGTTCCAGAGGACTTCAAAATGGTCTTGAGAAAATCACAAAATTTATGATGCTTGCCCTTCTGGCAATTATGGTCGTCCTTGCGGTCAACAGTATTTTGCTGGATGGAGGAGCAGAAGGTCTGAGATTTTATCTTTTGCCAGACTTTGACCGTATGATGGAACTTGGGGTCGGAAAAGTGATTGTAGGAGCCATGAATCAGGCATTTTTCACGTTGAGTCTCGGTATCGGAGCGATGGCAATCTTCGGAAGTTATATCGGAAAAGAACGTTCTCTCATGGGAGAGGCAGTGAATGTTGCTGTGTTGGATACCTTTGTGGCAGTCACATCCGGCCTGATCATTTTCCCAGCCTGCTACGCATATGGTGTGCAGCCGGACAGTGGTCCGAGTCTTATCTTTATTACACTGCCAAATATTTTCAACAACATCCCGATGGGAAGATTATGGGGAAGTTTATTCTTCATATTCATGTCATTTGCGGCACTTTCCACGGTATTTACTGTTTTTGAAAATATTATGTCCTGTACGATGGATCTGTTTGGGTGGACAAGAAAGAAGACTTGTCTGGTCAATAGTATCTTGATTTTTTTGCTTTCCCTTCCATGTGTGCTGGGATTTAATGTGTGGAGTGGATTTCAACCTCTGGGTCCGGGAACCGGTGTTATGGACCTGGAAGATTTCATGGTAAGTAACCTTCTGCTTCCGTTAGGGTCGCTGATTTACGTCCTGTTCTGTGTGACTAGATATGGATGGGGATGGAATAAATTTGTGGCAGAGGCAAATGAAGGAATCGGACTTAAGGTCGCAAACTGGATGCGTCCGTATATGACATTTGTGCTTCCTGCGATTGTTTTGGTGATTTTTCTTATGGGTATATTTTAATATCTTTTTCTATTCCAAACTTAATTGTACTTCTTGCATTAACAGGAAGTGTTATCAAATTGAGCGGTGAATTTGATAGAATAAAAAAGAAATAAATAAAAGGAACAGGTGGTACTTTCTGGTAGGCAAGTACTGCCTGTTTTGTGTTATAATAGATTCAGGTTTTGGAAAGGAGTAAAAACGATGGAACAGAGGAAATTTGGGAAAAACACAAAAGGGGAAGACGCTGTATTATATTCATTTAAGAACAAAAATGGAATGGAAATGATCGTTTCTGATTTTGGTGCTACACTTCATACACTGATGGTACCAGATAAAGAGGGAAGATTTTGTGATGTGGTGCTTGGCTATGACAGTCCAGCCGGTTATGAAGGTCCTGGAGGGACGTTCTTTGGGGCAACGGTCGGGCGAAGTGCCAATCGCATTGGGAAGGCGACCTTTGAACTGAACGGAAAAACATATAAACTGGATCAAAATAATGGAGAAGATAATCTGCACAGCGGATTTGATTTTTACAGTTTCCGTATTTGGAATGTAGATGAAATCAAGGAAAACGGAATTACATTTTCAATGCACAGTCCAGATGGAGATCAAGGTTATCCCGGAGAATTGGACATTCAGGTGACTTACACCCTCACCGATGAAAATGAAGTGAAGATTGCGTATTATGGAGTTCCGAAAGCAGATACTATTATTAATATGACAAATCATAGTTATTTTAACCTGAATGGGCATGCTTCGGGAACGATTTTAGATCAGGAAGTATGGATTGATGCGGATGCATTTACGGACACGGACGAACATCAGATTGTAAATGGAACCATCGTGCCGGTGGAGGGAACTCCAATGGATTTCCGCACAAAGAAGAAAGTGGGACAGGATATCGAGGCCGATTACCGGGCGCTCAACATCGGAAAAGGATATGACCATAACTGGATTCTTAATAATGAAGGAAAATTTGCGAAAGTGGCGGAAATGTCATCGGAGCTAAGTGGAATTACGATGGAAGTTTACACGGACCTTCCGGGTGTACAGATATACACAGGAAATTATATTGAAAATGAAGTTGGGAAGCAGGGCATCATATATCAGCGGAGACAGGGAATCTGTTTTGAGACACAGTATGCTCCAAATGCGATAAATTGTGAAGGATTACAGAGTCCGGTGTGCAGGGCAAATGAAGTTTATCAGACGACAACTGCCTTTAAATTTACAAGGAGGAATGACAATGAACATACTAGATAAACTCTTTCATTTAAAAGAGAATCACACAGATTTTAAGACAGAAGTAATTGCCGGAATCACAACATTTATGACGATGGCATATATTTTGGCGGTCAATCCCAACATTCTGGCAGAAGCCGGAATGGACAGAGGGGCAGTCTTTACTGCAACAGCATTATCGGCATTTCTTGCAACTTGTGTGATGGCGCTCATGGCAAATTATCCATTTGTGCTTGCACCTGGTATGGGACTGAATGCGTATTTCACATATACAGTTGTAATGGGAATGGGATTCACATGGCAGGAAGCACTGGCAGCAGTCTGCGTAGAAGGACTGATTTTCATCGTGCTCTCTCTTACAAATGTGCGGGAAGCGATTTTTAACGCAATTCCTATGAATCTTAAGCATGCGGTTTCTGTTGGTATTGGTCTCTTTATCGCATTTATCGGATTACAGAATGCACATGTAGTGGTAGATTCTTCTACATTAGTGACGATGTTTTCCTTTAAAGATTCTGTGAAAGCAGGAACATTTTCAACAGAAGGTATTACTGTACTTTTAGCATTGATTGGGATTATCATTACAGCTATCTTAATGGTCAAGAATATAAAAGGAAATATTTTGTGGGGCATTCTGATTACGTGGGGATTAGGAATCATCTGTCAGCTTACAGGGATTTATACACCAATTCCAGAGGCTGGGTGGTATAGTCTGCTTCCGGATTTCAGCAGTGGAATCTCCATTCCAAGCCTTGCACCGACCTTATTTGCAATGGATTTCAGCAGAGTCTTCTCTATGGACTTTGTGATTATTATGTGTGCATTTTTATTTGTAGATTTATTTGATACACTTGGGACCCTGATCGGTGTTGCTGCGAAAGCGGATTTATTAGATGAAAGAGGAAAACTTCCAAGAATCAAAGGTGCGCTTCTTGCAGATGCCCTGGGTACGACCGCGGGAGCTGCGATGGGAACTTCTACGGTTACCACATTTGTAGAAAGTGCAGCGGGAGCCGCCGAGGGAGGAAAGACAGGACTTACAGCGATTGTTGCAGCGGTTCTTTTTGGATTATCTTTATTCTTATCGCCAATTTTCCTTGCGATTCCATCGTTTGCAACTACACCAGCACTTGTATTAGTAGGATTTTTGATGATGACATCCATCACTAAGATTAATTTTGCCGATTACACAGATGCCATTCCGGCATTCATCGCAATCATTGCAATGCCATTTACCTATAGTATTTCAGAAGGTATCGCGATGGGAATCATTTCACATGTAGTGATTAAGCTTGCAGGTGGTAAGAAAGAAGAACTTTCACCACTGATGTATGTGCTTGCACTATTGTTCGTGGTGAAATATATTGTGATTTAAGCATGCAAAAAGGTGCAAATAATTCGTTGAAAAACATGTGAAAAGGTGCAACTAAAAGAATTAACGTAGGTTTTACGCAATACTCGTCTAAGATTAACAAATATTTTTTAGTGTAAAGAAGTGACTAGAAGAAAAAGAGAGCAGGTTTAAATGGTAACATATAAAGAAATTAGAGAAAATGAAGAAATCAGAGAGTATATTCGCAAAGGCAATGCCAATCTGGGAGTGTTAGGGTACACGGATCATTCTGTAGCACACTGTGCAATTGTAGCAGAAGAAGCAGGAAAGATTTTAGAAATGTTTGGATACTCGGAACATGAGATTGAGCTTGCAAAGATTGCAGGATTTATGCATGATATCGGGAATTGTGTGAACCGGTCAAGGCACGCAGAATATGGTGGACTTCTGGCAAATGAAATTTTGAAGGGAATGGATATTTCTCTTCAGGACAGAGTTACCGTGATATCTGCAATCGGGCATCACGATGAGTCCACCGGAAGAGCGATGGATGCGGTGTCGGCGGCACTTATTATTGCAGATAAGACAGACGTAAGAAGAAACCGTGTCCGCGAGAAAGAAAAGGCAACTTTTGATATTCACGACAGAGTGAATTATGCGGTCACAGAATCAAAATTGTCAATGAATGCAGAGGAAAAAACAATCACACTTAATCTGGAAGTCGATGAAAAAATCTGTACGATGTACGAGTATTTTGAGATTTTCCTTGGGCGTATGATGATGTGTAGAAGCGCGGCGGAGATGTTAGGAGCCGGGTTCAGATTACGAGTAAATGGAAGTAAGGTATTATAGAGAAGAAGCAGGGGAGTTGTGTGAACAGACCCTGCTTCTTTATTGACAAACGCCTCTGGAAAAGTTACAATGATATTATCACTTTTGCGGTTTAAAGTGAAAAAGATTAGAGATAAAACGAGAGGTAGATACTATGCCTGTAACAGATTTGCTGGAGAGAAATCACAAATTATATGGGGAAGAAGTGGCATTGATTGAGCTGAATCCATCATTGCCGGATACAAGAAGAACGACATGGAAGGAATATGACCTGGTGCAGTCCACGTCACCAACTCCTTACCGAAGAGAGATTACATGGAGCGTCTTTGATGAAAAGGCAAATCGTGTGGCAAATATGCTGCTTCATCGAGGTGTGCAAAAAGGGGATAGAGTTGCAATCTTGATGTTCAACTGTCTAGAATGGCTGCCAATTTATTTTGGAATTTTGAAGACAGGAGCAATTGCAGTTCCATTCAATTTCCGTTTTGCGGCAGATGAGATTCAGTACTGTGCGGACCTTGCGGAAGTGCAGGTATTGTTCTTTGGGCCGGAGTTTATCGGACGTATAGAATGCATTGAGGAGAAGTTGAGCAGAGGAAGACTTCTGATTTATGTAGGAGATGGCTGTCCGACCTTTGCAGAGAGTTATCATGGACTTGTGGCAGATGAATCCAGTCAGGCACCACTTATCAGATTGGAAGATGAAGATGCGGCGGCAATTTATTTTTCATCAGGAACAACGGGATTTCCAAAGGCAATTTTACATAATCATGAAAGTCTGATGCAGGCAGCACAGATGGAACAGAAGCATCATCTGACTAATAGAGATGATGTGTTCTTGTGTATTCCACCTCTTTATCATACAGGAGCAAAATTCCACTGGATGGGAAGTCTGTGTGCGGGAAGCAAGGCAGTTCTGTTAAAGGGAACTTCTCCGGAAGTAATCTTAGATACGATTTCGAAAGAGCATTGTACGTTGGTATGGCTGTTGGTCCCATGGGCGCAGGATATTCTGGATGCTTTGGACAGAGGTGATTTGAAGCTGGAGGATTATGAACTTTCGCAGTGGCGACTGATGCACATTGGTGCACAGCCGGTTCCGCCATCACTCATCCAGCGGTGGAAAGAATATTTTCCAGATCATTTATACGATACCAATTATGGATTGTCTGAATCGACCGGTCCGGGCTGTGTACATCTTGGTATAGAAAATATTCATAAGGTCGGAGCAATCGGGATTCCGGGATATCGCTGGGAATGTAAGATTATTGATGAAAATGGGGAAATGGTCCCACAAGGGGAAGTCGGTGAACTTTGTGTAAAGGGACCAGGAGTTATGACCTGTTATTATAATGATCCAGAGGCAACTGCAAAGACACTGAAAGATGGATGGCTTTGCACGGGAGATATGGCCATGCAGGATGAAGATGGTTTCTATTTTCTTGTGGATCGTAAGAAAGATGTTATCGTCAGTGGTGGTGAAAATATTTATCCGGTACAGATTGAGAATTTCTTAAATACTTATGAGAAAATAAAAGATGTTGCAGTTATTGGACTTCCGGATAAGCGACTGGGTGAAATTACGGGCGCAATCATTTCCATCAAAGATGGGATGGAATGTACCGAAGAAGAAATCAATGAATTCTGTATGGGGCTTCCACGGTACAAACGTCCAAAACGTATCATTTTTGCGGATGTACCAAGAAATGCAACCGGTAAAATTGAGAAACCGGCACTCCGAAAGAAATATGGAGCAGAACATCTGGTAGCACAACAGAATAGAAGTTAAAGAGCTTTTTTAAAACAGACAGGTTTCCTATGTTCTGTATGAATGGAAACCTGTCGTTTTCTTTTATTTTTCTACATAGGCAAGTCCGTATGCACCAGCGCCGATGTGTGAGCCGATGGCTGCGCCGACTTGCTGAAAATCAGCACACGCGATAGATTCTTTTGCACATTTTTCGACTAATTTTTCAGCATTTTCCTTTCCATAAGTGAAGAGTGGATAGACAGGAAACTCGGGATTAGCCGGGTGTTCTTCAAAAAATTTGAGAACAGTCGCGATTGCTTTATTACGCCCGATACATTTTGAGACGATGGCAACGGTTCCTTCTTGTGTGACTGTGATAATTGGTTTTAAGTTTGCAAGGGAACCAATGGCAGCGGCTGTTTTGCTGATACGTCCACCGCGCTGGAGATATTCCAGGGTATCAATGGCTGCAAAGATTCTGGTGCGTGATTTCATTCCCTCTACTTTTTCGACAATTTCTTCTGCCGGAACATTGCGTCTGCGAAGTTTGTCGGCATAGTCCGCCATGAGCTTGATTGCGATTGTGGCAGACAGGGAATCGATGATATAAATGTTATCATATTCGACCATGCTCTTTGCAAGAGTGGCACTCTGGCAGGTTCCACTAAGCGCAGAGGAAAGGAGAATACAGATGACTTCGTCTCCCTTTTCTTTTGCATCTTCGAAAACTGCCGCAAATGCTTCTGGAGAAGGCTGGGATGTTTTCGGAAAAGATCCAGTCGATTCTAATAATTCATACAAATGATTCCGTTCCAGTTCTACAGTATCTAAATAGGTGGTTTCACTCAAGGTAATTGACAATGGAATCATTTCTATATTTTTTTCTTTTAATTCTTTCAATGAATAATCGGCAGCAGAGTCAACTAAAATTCTAATCACAATGTTATTCATTCCTTTCTTTCCATATTTTTAATTGCATCATCCGCTACATCACAGATGGATGTAAGGACCCGAAGCGTTACTTCCACTTTCTCAGGACCAAAATGTTCGATGATGTTATCTATTAAAGCTAAGATTTTCTGGTGTTGTTCTAAATAGATATCAGCGGTATCCAGATTAAATTTTACAAATACCTGGCGTTTATCACTGGATGAACGGATGCGGGTAATAAGCTTTTTGTTTTCCAGCTGATTCAAAGTCCGGTTCATCTGCGATTTGAGCATTTTTGTCGCATTACAGAGATCTGTTGCAGTAAGAAGTTGATTGGGTTCCATCCTTTGCGTATTATACAGAATATTGCAGACAAGGGATTCGTTATAAGACAAATCGGAAACCAGACGACTGTTTACAACAGAGGTAGAAAGTCGAAGCCAGGTACTAAGCAGGTTTTCGTTTATATTTTCCATCATAAATTCCTTTCTAAAAAAGTTCAAAATGTGAACTGTTCGTTTTGCATACTATCATATGACACTGGATTTGTCAAATCATTTAGTTTATAATAAGAATTCAAAAGGAACAGGAGGAACGGCAATGGAAGTATGGGATATTTATGATAATAAAAAGCAGAGAACAGGGCGAACAATGGTACGAAATGACTGGTGTCTGAAGGATGATGAGTACCATGTGACAGTTCTTGGGGTTGTAGGGCGCAAGGACGGAAAATTCCTGATTACCAAAAGAGTCATGACAAAACAATGGGCACCGGGTTGGTGGGAAGTATCAGGAGGTGCCGTACTTGCCGGGGAGAGTCCGGAGGAGGCAGTGCTTCGCGAAGTGCGCGAAGAGACTGGACTTGAGGTAAAAGCAGAGGACAGAGAATATTTATTTACTTATCACAGGGAAAACCCGGGGAAGGGCGACAATTATTTCGTAGATGTGTTTCGGTTCATGATCGATTTTGAAGAAGCGGATGTGCATCCGCAGGAAAGTGAGACAGACGGTTTTATGCTGGCAACAGTAGAAGAAATAGAAGCTTTTGCTAAGGAAGGCATTTTCCTTCATTATGACAGTATCAAAGAAGCATTTCGGTTCTAAAAACTGCTGAAAACCGCAGAAACTAAGGGTTGCAACTGCCAGTTGCGCAAGTTCAAAGTGCAATTGGTGGATGTAAATGGAAGATTCTGTTATATTTTTTACAACGATATCGTAGTAAAAAACAGAAAGGACAACGATTATGATATTAGCAGATAAAATTATTTATTTAAGAAAAAAGAATGGCTGGTCGCAGGAACAGCTGGCAGAGCAGTTAAATATTTCAAGACAGTCCGTGTCGAAATGGGAATCTGGAACATCCATCCCGGATTTGGATAAGATTTTAAAAATGAGTGCTATTTTTGGAGTCAGTACCGATTATTTGTTAAAGGATGAGGTGGAGGAAGAAGCTCCGGTGGAGGATTCTTATAGCGAAGAATTAACAGGAAGAGCCGTTTCAGTGGAAGAAGCCAATACTTATATGGAGCTGGTAAGACGGATAGCACCGAGAATTGGAATCGGTACGATGCTCTGTATTCTGTCACCGGTAATATTGATTGTTCTGGGTGGATTGTCGGAAGATAAAATGGTTGGTCTGACGGAAAATATGGCTGGTGGTTTCGGAGTAGCAATTTTGCTTGTTATGGTGGCAATCGGTGTTGCTATGCTGATTTTAAATGGGATGCAGCTTTCGAAATATGAATATTTAGAAAAAGAACAAATTGTGTTACAATATGGAGTACAGGGAATCGTGGAAAAGAAGAGGGCGGAGTATGAGCCAGTATACAGAACCTATATAACGACAGGCGTGGTTCTTTGTATTTTAGGCGTGGTTCCTTTGATGATCGCAGCAGCGTTTGACTCTGGTGACATTGTCTTATGTGTCTGTGTCGGTGCTTTGCTGATGTTTGTTGCCTGTGGAGTATTTCTGTTTATTTATGGTGGAATGATCTGGGGAGCTTATGAAAAGCTCTTGCAGGAAGGCGAGTACACAGAAAGAGAGAAGAGACTGAATAAGAGAACCGCACCATTTGCAGGAATCTATTGGTGTATTGTAACAGCGATTTATTTATGGTTCAGTTTTACGACCAATGATTGGCATAAAACATGGATCATTTGGCCGGTAGCAGGAGTTCTGTTTGCAGCGTTGAATGGAATCATGAAGATAATGATGGGAAGAGATTTGAAATAGGGCAGGAGGTAAGAACATGGGATATGTTTATTATGTGAGACACGGAGAGACTGTGTGGAATACAGAAAATAAGGTTTGTGGAATGGTGGACAGTCCGCTTACCGAAAAGGGACATCAGCAGGCCATCGCACTTGGAAAGAGAATTGCGGAAGAAGGACTTCCTATTGATGAGATTCTTTACTCCCCACTTAGCCGTGCCACAGACACAGCAAGACATATCTCAGAGCTGACCGGAATACCGATGCGTCCGGAACCAAGAATTATAGAACAGCATTTTGGATATTTTGAAGGAACTGATCGTTATACGGAAGAATTTGCGAGAGCAAGAACCCAGTTCGCAGACCGCAATGGGGACGGAGAATCCATGCTCCAGATCTGTCAGAGAGTATTCAATGTGCTGGATGAAATTAAGGAAGAGGCGGATAATAAAGTATATTTACTAGTGGCGCATAACGGAATCGCCCGCGCGGTAAATGCTTATTTCAACTCTATCAGTAATGAGGAATATGGGGCATTTCGAATGGAGAACTGTGATATTCTGAGATTTGAATTTAAGTAGAGTTGAGTTCCATTGGGGACGGGGAAAAGTGGCTTGAGAAGATACCAGTTTTCATGTATAATAAGTGACAGGCGGTTTATGCCGCCTGTCACTTATTATGTTCCAGTGGGGACAACAAAAAGGCCAGAAAACACCGTCCCCCATGAAAGGAGAAATTATCATGGATAAAAGAGATAAAGATCAGGTATTAGCAGTAGTTGCAGGAGAAGAAATTACAAATTCAGATTTAGATGCATTTTTGGAAACAGCACCGAATGAACACAGTGCATATGTTGCAAATCCAAAATACAGAGAAGCATATCTGGAACAGCTTATTAACCTTCGTGCATTTGCAAAGTTAGGTGAAGAAATGAAGCTTGAAGAGACAGATGAATTCAAGAAAATCATGGAAAGTGCAAGAAAAGATATCCTTGCACAGATGGCTATGACAGAAGTAATTAAAGATGTGACTGTGACAGAAGATGAGATTCAGAAATACTATGAAGAAAATGCAGAAGAATATACAGAAAAGGAAACGGTAAGAGCAAGACATATCCTCGTTTCAGATGAAAATCAGTGTAATAAGATTCTTGAAATGATCATGAGTGGTGAAAAATCATTTGAAGAATGTGCAAAAGAATATTCTACATGTGCATCAAGTGCTGCATATGGTGACCTTGGTACATTTGGAAAAGGGGAAGTAGTAAAAGAATTTGAAGACGTTGCATTTGCAGCAGAACTCGGTGTCATTTATGGACCTGTGAAGACTGATTTTGGATATCACATCATCAGAGTAGAAGAAAAACGTCCAGCATATTTACTTCCATTAGTAGACGTGAAGGAAGAAATTGCAGGAAGAGTAAAGAAGGACAAACAGGCTGCAGTATATAATGAGAAATTAGAAGAATTAAGAGAAAAATATCTTCAGAAATAATTGGGATGATATAAAAATATGAAGAATTTGGTAATTGGAATTCTGGCCCATGTCGATGCTGGTAAGACCACGCTTTCAGAAAGTATTCTGTATCTTAGCGGAAAACTGCGGAAGCTGGGGAGGGTTGACCATGGGGATGCGTTTCTGGATACTTATGAATTGGAGCGCAGTCGTGGTATTACGATTTTTTCCAAACAGGCAGTATTTGAGCTGGGAGATACCCGTGTGACACTTTTGGATACTCCGGGGCATGTGGATTTTTCCGCAGAAATGGAAAGAACACTGCAGGTGCTGGATTATGCGATCTTAGTTATTAACGGGGCGGATGGCGTACAGGGACATACGCGTACACTTTGGAATCTGTTGAAACAGTATAAGATTCCAACATTTTTGTTCGTAAATAAAATGGATCAGCAAGGTACTGACAGAGAGAAGCTTCTTTTAGAGTTAAAAGAGAAGCTTGATGAAGCATGCGTTTTTTTCGATGAAAATCAGCCCGAAGAAGAATTTTTTGATGCACTGGCTATGTGCAAAGAAGAGACGATGGAAGAATATCTGGAAACGGGCATGGTGGCGCCAGAGACAATTGCGAAGATGATTTATCACAGAGAAATTTTTCCATGTTATTTTGGCTCCGCGCTGAAAGTACAGGGCGTGGAAGAATTTCTTCGAGGGATGGAACAATATACATTGCCTCCGAAATCTGGAAATCAGTTCGGAGCAAAGGTTTATAAGATTTCCAGAGACGGTCAGAATAACCGGCTCACTCATCTCAAGATTACGGGTGGAACCCTGAAAGTGAAGGATGTGCTTGGAAATTCTAAAGATAGTGAAAACCACTGGGAAGAGAAAGTGAACCAGATTCGCATTTATTCCGGTGAGAAATTTGAGGCAGTCCAGGAAGTGGAAGCAGGGATGGTCTGCGCCGTGGCGGGCCTTAGCAATACTTATCCGGGAGAAGGGCTTGGAATGGAAAAAGATTCCAAAGCCCCGGTTCTGGAACCGGTTCTCAATTATCAGATTCTGTTTCCAGAAGAATATGACGCCCATACAATGCTGAAATATCTGCGGCTACTGGAGGAAGAAGAACCTATGCTTCGTATTGTATGGAACGAAGAGCTGGGGGAAATCCACGCGCAGCTAATGGGTGAAGTGCAGATTGAAATCCTGCAGAGTCTGATGCAAGAAAGATTTGGTGTATCGGTCTCATTTGGCAGAGGGAATATTGTTTATAAAGAAACAATCCGCAAGATGGCAGAAGGCGTGGGTCATTATGAGCCGCTTCGGCATTATGCGGAAGTACATCTTATTCTGGAACCGGGAAGACCGGGAAGTGGTCTTGTGTTTGACACCATATGCAGTGAAGACGGTCTGGACAGAAACTGGCAGAGACTCATTCTCACACATTTAATGGAAAAAGTACACCGTGGAGTACTGACAGGGGCGGCAATCACCGATATGAAGATTACATTGGCAGCCGGACGTGCGCATCTTAAGCATACCGAAGGCGGGGATTTCAGAGAGGCTACGTACCGCGCAGTAAGACAGGGACTGATGCAGGCGGAAAGTGTACTGCTGGAGCCATACTATGAGTTCCGTCTGGAAATTCCTTCAGAATGTGTGGGACGTGCACTGACCGACATTCAGAAGCGCTATGGGGAATTTCGTCCACCGGAAGTAGAAGGTGATCTTTCGGTGATTATTGGAAGTGCACCAGTTGAGACCATGCGCGATTATCAGAAAGAAGTGACCAGTTATTCCAAAGGCAGAGGCAGGATTTTCTGTACGCTGCAGGGCTATGCTCCGTGCCATAATACAGAAGAGGTGCTGGAAGTGGCAGGCTATGACCCGGAACGAGATCTGGAGAATCCGACGGGTTCCGTATTCTGTGCACACGGTGCGGGTTTCAACGTTCCGTGGAACGAAGTTCCAGAATATATGCACATCGAAAGCCAGCTTGAGAAGATGCGTGTGAAAAATACCGGATCCCGGAGTGAGACTCCGGTAAAAAATGACATGCCTCAAAAGCCACGGCATCAGCAGCTTCACGCGGCAGAGATGGAGAATCAGGAACTGGAAGAAATTTTTATTCGCACTTATGGAAAAGTAGAACGAAAATCAGACAACGGACCGCGAAGAGTCACAGCCAGTAGCAGTGCAGGAGGAAGTACAAAGCCTAAGGCACCGGTACAGGAGTACCTTCTTGTAGATGGATATAATGTCATCCATGCGTGGGAAGATTTAAAAGAACTCTCCAAAGATAACTTTGAAGCGGCAAGAAATAAATTGATGGACATTCTCTGCAACTATCAGGGTTACAAAAAATGCACCGTCATTTTAGTCTTCGATGCCTATAAAGTAGAAGGCTACAACATGGAAGTGCAGAAGTATCATAACATTTACGTTGTATATACAAAAGAAGCAGAGACGGCCGATCAATACATTGAAAAGGTTGTACATGAAATTGGCAGAAAATATCATGTGACGGTCGTGACTTCTGATGGAATCGAACAGATCGTGACCCTCGGGCAGGGTGGGACGCTTATTTCAGCACGTGAATTTCTGCAGGAAGTTGAAATTGTCCGCGGGCAGATTCAGGACGACATCAATGAGCGCCGTGAGACATCGAAGAATTATCTTTTCCATCATTTGGACGAAGAACTGGCCAGTGAGATGGAAGAGATAAGACTGGGGAAAAAGAAAGAATGAAACTATTACATACCTCCGACTGGCATCTTGGCATGTCTGCCGGAACAAAATCCATGGAGGAAGACCAGCGGTTTTTCCTCCATCAATTATATAACATCATAGAGGATGAACAGATTGATGCAGTTCTATGTGCTGGTGATATCTATGACAGCAGCGTGTCCAATGCAGAAGCAATTGCGGTCTATAATGATGCAACAACAGAAATCTGTGCAAAGCGCAAGGTTCCGTTTCTTGTAATCGCGGGAAATCACGATGGGGCAGCGAGACTGGCATCTTGCCGCGAACTTCTGAAAGAAGCAGGGCTTTTCGTGACTGGCCGCCTGGTGCGCGATGTGGAACCGGTGTCTGTCGGAAATGCAGATATTTATCTGGTTCCTTTTTTTCATAAAGAAGAAGTAATTGCGCTTTTTCCGGAATATAAAAAAGAAATCACTTCTCAGGAGAAGGCTATGCAGGTGGTCTGCAATCATATACGGGAAAATTGGAATCCACGGAAGCGGCATATTCTGATGACGCACGCCTTAATTGTAAATGCAGAGCTTTCCGAGTCGGACCGCTCAGCCAGAGTGGGACTTGCTACGGCTGTTTCCAAAGATGTGTTTGAAGGATTCGATTATGTAGCACTTGGTCATATTCATAAGCCACAGGTCATAAGTGAGCATGTTCGCTACAGTGGAAGCCCGGTGAAATATTCTTTTGGAAATGAAGAAAAACAGGAGAAATGCGTCATTGTCATTGATACAGACACGATGGAGCAGAAAGCGGTACCCTTAAAACAACTCCATGACCGCAGAACCATAACCGGAACTTATGAAGAAATTGTGGCGATGGAAGATCTGGAAAATGCTTATCTTCGGTTGAAGGTCACCGACCGGTATGCGGGATTGGATTTGCTTGCGGATATGCAGACGCGTTTTCCGTATCTGTTAGAATTATATGGGAAAAGTCTGGACGAAAATGGAGATTTATCCGCCATGTCCGTAGAGGAACTACAGACGATGGACGAGCTTGATATTATGAAAAAATTCTGTGCAGAGACATTTTCTTATGAGCCAAGCGAAGAACAGGTGGCACTTTTCGAAGAGGTTCTAGCGTGGAGCGAAAAGGAGGATGATGTATCATGAAGCCAGTTTCTGTAAGATTTCAATGCTTCGGTCCATACAAAGAAGAAATGTTCGTGGATTTTGAGACTTTAGAAAAGAACGGTCTCTTTCTGATCTGCGGAGAGACGGGTGCCGGGAAGACTACGATTTTAGATGCAATCTGCTATGCTTTATATGGAAAATCAAGTGGTGGAAATCGAGGGGATCTGAGCGTTATGCGCTGTAAGATGGCAGAGCCATCCGATGAAACTGTTGTAGAATTTACCTTCGATACAAATGGGAAACGGTATCGCTTTGTGAGAACTCTTCGGTTCGGGAGAAAGAATCTGATAGATTCCCACAATTGTATGGTGCTGAAAAATGGAAATTATCTTCCTTTGTTCGAGAATCCAAAATTAAAAAATGTCAATCAAAAGGCAGAGGAACTGGTGGGACTTAACCATGAGCAGTTCAGTCAGGTCATCATTTTGCCACAAGGGCAGTTCGAGAAACTTCTGGTCTCAGATTCTGTAGAAAAAGAAAAAATCCTTGTCAGTCTGTTCAAAGCAGAGAAATGGCAGAACATTGCGGAGGAAATGTACCGGCGTGTGTCGGAGGAAGACCGGAAACTACGGGGAGAAATCGCAGACATTAAGAGCAGGCTTTCGGATTATAATTGTAATAAAATAGAAGAGCTGGAAGAACTTTTTAAATTAGAAGAAGTGCAGCTAAAAGAACTTGCGGAAGCAGTAAAAGAGAGCGAACAGCAAGAAACAGCACAAAAGGAGCGCTATGAAAAAGCGATTCGCATACAGGAGCAGACGGAAGAGCTGGAGAAGCGCAGGAGAAATGTAGAAAGGCTGAATAACCAGAAAGTACAAATGCAGAAATTGCAAGGGGTTCTCAAAAAGGCAGACCTTGCAGATGAAATCAGGCAGGATTATGAAGCTTTTTGTGGTGCAAGAAAAGCATGGGAAGAGGCAGAGCAAAAAGAAAAGCAGAATCAGAAACGCGTCTGCGCGGCAGAAGAAATACTGGAGAAGGTGCAGGAAAAAAAGAATGCACATGAAGCAGGAAAGCCGGCGTATGAGGCGGGAGTACATCGTCTTGCAATGCTGGAAGGTGCAAGAAAGTTGTATGCTTCTTTAGATCAGAGAAAAAAGGAAGCTGACAAAGCCATGCAGGAATATCTGCTTAGTCAGAAACATTTAGACAAAGCAAAGAAAGATTTTGATAAAAAACATCAATTCTGGATGGCCAAAATGGAAGCTCAGAGAGAAAAAATGGATCGGTATACCTCCGCACAGAAAGTATATCTGGAAGGAATCAGCGGAACTCTGGCAGAGAAATTAAAGGTGGGTGAACCTTGTCCGGTATGTGGAAGCCTTACGCATCCAAGCCCGGCAACACACACAGGACAAAAAGTGACAGAGAGTGAGCTGGATATTTATCATCAGGAAATGCTTCATGCTGGCAGTGAAGTAGAAAAGGCGGCATCCGAAAGAGCAGAAGCGGAACAGATTTATCAGAATAGGCAGATCGAGACCATGGAAGCGGGACAAAGAGCAGCAGCTTCCAAAACTGCGTATGAGGAAATTCTCCGCCAGAAAATCGAGGGAATGGAGACAACGGAAGAATTGGAAGCCGGAATAAAAGATCTGCGGCAGCGTATCGAAAAATATAAGGAGCTTACCACACGTTTCCAAAATATGCTGATGGAGGCACAGGCAAATAGCAAAGCGTGTGAGGAGGCTTTGAAACAGTCTTCCAAAGAGCGAAAGACGGCAAAAGAAACCTTGGATGAGAAAATGGCAAGCTGGGAAGTCCTTTACAGACAGACTGGATTTGAGTCAGAAGAAGCGTTTGTAAGCAGCCTGATGCGGACAGAAGAAAAGAATCGGCAGAAAGAAGTATTCATACGCTTTCAGACAGAGCTGGAAGCAGCTTGGAAGGCATGGGAAGAACAGAAAAAGGCAGTTGATGACGGGCAGACTCCAGATGTCCGTGCAGAAAAACATAAACTGAGTGAACTGACAGACAGGCAGAAAAAAATATCGAAAGAATGGATTTTAAAGCAGCAGTCATTAGAAAAAATGCAAAAAGATCTGCACAATTTTTCAAAACGAAAAGAAAAATATGATGCACAGAGAAGTAAAGTGGATGCGGATCTGGAATTTGTGAACCGCTTACGCGGAAGAACAGGAATCAGTTTACAGAGATATGTACTTGGAGTCATGTTATCTTCCATCACAGCAGAGGCGAACCGTTTGCTGAAAAATGTGCACGGCGGACGATATCAGCTTTATCGCACCGATGCAATTGCCGGCTCTGGGCATAAAGGCGGCTTAGAACTGGAAGTTTTGGATGCACAGAGCAATGAGCGCAGAAGTGTCACGACATTATCCGGTGGTGAAAAATTTTTGGTAGCGTTAAGCCTTGCAATCGGATTATCGACGGTCGTGCAGGCGCAGGGAAATGGAATGCGGCTCGGTGCTATGTTCATTGACGAAGGGTTCGGATCTCTGGACCAAAATTCCATTTATGATGCATTAGAGGTGCTACAGGGAATTCAGAAAGCTAATGGACTGGTGGGAATCATTTCTCATGTAGAACTTTTAAGAGATGTGATTCCATCCAAAATAGAAGTCCACAAAAGTAAGAATGGAAGCAAATTGCATATCGTATAATACGTAAAAATCTTCCGGATACGATGAAATCCGGAAGATTTTTTTAATATAAAAGAAGATGTTTGCACAGATGGATGGGTAGTCCATCTAGATGATTTATCCGTTCAGGGGAAACGAGATAAACTGAAGTGCTAAAATAATAATATAGAAAAAATTGCAATATGTAAAATTGAAAAATAAATTAAAAATATAGAGTGTAGCTATAAGCAAAAATTAATGTTCACTTTTGAGTTTAATTAACTTCCATTTTCCACTGTTGTACCTGGTCAGTACAAGGAAAGAACGTGTCAGCTGATCAGATACGAAAGCAATCCACGCGCCATACAGCCCAAGTCCTGCATTTACCAGAAGAATCGCAAGTCCCGGTCTTAAGAGAAGAACCGTCAGGAAAGTGATCAGTGCGGTTGCTTTCGTGTCGCCGGCTCCGCGCAGCCCACCAGCGATGATGAACTGAGAGGTCTGGAATGGCTGTAAGAAGGCCACGAAGAGCATGATTTTTGCACCGGTCTCAATAATGGATGGATCACTGTTATAAAGGGAGACGATTTCCCTGCCAAAAACAGCGAATACGACCATAAAAACAAGAGCAGAAATAAGGCCGGTGGTCCGTGCTTTGCTGCAATAGGCTTCTGCCATGTCTGGTCGTCTGCGCCCGAGGGACTGTCCAACAAGAGTCGTTGCAGAGACTGCAAATGCTTGTCCTGTCATAAAAGAAAGGGATACAATGTTCATACATATCTGATGTGTCGCGTAAGCTGTTGTTCCGAGAGAAGCGACAGTTCTGGTGAAAATAATGATGCCGGTACGCATCAGAAGTTGCTCGATCATAGCAGGAAGTCCGATGTTCAGCATATTTTGCAGTGTTAGTTTGTGTGGATAGAATCCAAGTTTTACTTCCAACTTCAGAAATCCATTTCCACGGAGAAGCACAGACAATGCAATGATAAATGCCACGAGCTGTCCGATAACGGTTGCAAGTGACGCTCCGGCAACCCCCATTTCCGGAAAACCGAGATTTCCATAGATAAGCAGCCAGTTGAAAATAACATTTACTCCGTTGGCAATCAGGTTGTAGATCATGCAGGTTCTGGAGTCACCGACTGCGCGCAGAGAGGCGGTAATCGTACTGGTGAGTGCCATGGTGAGAAATCCGGCCATCTGAATCTGTAAATACTGGGTGCCCCACTCAGTAACGATTTCTTCAGTCGAACCCATAAAAAGGACCATAGGTCTTGCAAAAATAATGCCTAGTATCGAAAGAAAAATGGTTGCAATAAATGTAAACAGAAGTCCTTGACGGACAACAAGATTTGCCTGTTCTTTGTCACCAGTTCCCTTGTAACGTGCGACCAGTGCAGTCACGCCCGTGTTCATAGCGATGAATGCAGCCATGAGCAGAAATTTCGGCTGTGTTGTAAGTCCCACTGCGGACAGTGCCTGTGCGCCCATGGAAGGATTCGTTTTTCCGCCGATGGAACCGACCATCATCAAATCCACCATGGAAGCAAGCTGTGTCAGAAGTAATTCTACAAAGCTTGGCCATGCAATACGGATAACATCCTGATACAATTCACTTGATTTAACACCCTCGGGGAGAGACTTCTTCACTTTTAGATCGCTGGAAGCAATCTCATCGCCATAAGGAAGGCGGTCCAGGGTGGTCTGTAAACGATTCGTTTTCATTAGTATTCCTCACTTAAGTAATCTTTTGCGATGCTGAAATTGATAATCATATCCATTATAAAACTTCCGAAAAAAACTACAAGTAAGAAACGGTACAAAAGAAAAATAAAAAAGTGGTTGACAATTTTTTTTGACAGGTGTATTATCACATCCATAAAAGCAAAGGCGTTTTGAGGTAACACTTCAAAGACCCTTTGCTTTTTTCTTTTATATAAAATTATGAGGAGAACATAGGAAGATGTCTATTCATGAAGAATGTGGTGTATTCGGAGTAATGAGTACAAAAAGAGAAAATGTTGCAAGTATTGCTTATTATGGTTTGTATGCATTGCAGCACAGAGGACAGGAAAGCTGTGGGATTGTGGTAAATGATGATGGCACTTGCCCATAACGGGAATCTGAGCAATGCGCTGGAACTGCGGGATAAACTGGAACTGTCTAGTGCGATTTTCCATACAACAAGTATGGTACAGATATTGATTCGGAAGAAAATCTGATTGCGTGTCACCACAGCATGGAGGAGATTGCAGAAATCATCGGAGAGGGTGTAAAGGGAATACTTATAGACAAAACAAATAAATAACAAACTTTTTGGTGCATTTGAATTGGACAGATGGAATTCTATTTCATATAATAAAGATGGATAAGTGTAGTAAATAGGATGAATATACATAAGAATGCCATAGGAGCCAGTTATGAGCAAAAGTTTTAATATTTCATTTTGTTATAGGAAAGTTTTTGAAATGCTGAATAAAGTTTCCAGTGTTCAGGATTTGGTCAATCGAATAGCAGAATTTACAGAAATGGGTATTGTAGTAACGGATATTTCCGGGAAGATAATGGTTGCGTCGGATGAGAATATTATAGAAGATGTGAAACTGTTTGAGAGAATTGTGATGGAAATTTACCAGAAACCGGAAAATCTGTCTGAAATACAGGTTGCCACAATTCGAGAAGATGAAAATCCATTTGCAGTAAGTAGTTTTCAAGTGAAAGGGAACGAGGAAGGTTTTGTCTTTATTTTTGCAGAGGATGAGGAAGAAGCTTTCCAGATGAATGATATTGTCAGACAGGCTGTTGGACTCGTCGTGGAACGGTTTGGAAGAAGAATCCATTTTCATGCATCAACCCAACGTCGATTGACAGCAAAAGCAATTTTTGAACATAAAGAAATTTCTCGGGAACAACGAGAAGAGGTACATCTGGTGGGGCCATTTATGCTGGTCATACTTCAGCAGTCAGATCCGATGGCTGATCAGATGCAGAGAGTGGAAAACGACATTATTGATTACTATAAGCATACCTTTGTTCATGTGTCAAAAGGAAAAATGTATGTGTTATTTTCTGATGTTCATAGCGCCGAATTGGAAGTGACATTACATAAAAAAATTTCAGAGCTATGTGAAACGTATAATTTGTATTGTGCAGTAAGTAGTCTGTTTCAGGAATTGGGACATCTGGAAAATAAGAAATATATGTTGACAGAAACGCTGAATATTGCAAAGAAAGAAAAGAGGTCCATCCAGGAGTATGATTTATATATGGATGTTGTTTGTTCTTGCGCGGTGGACAAAATTGGGTCTTCCAGATATATGGAAGAAAAACTTCAAAAAATGTTTGAAGATGACAAGATAAAGGGCACTGAATTTTATCGGTCTTTAAAGGAATACCTTCTACTCAGAAATAATGTCAGTATGACAGCTAAAAAATTATTCATTCATCGAAACACTATGATTTATCGATTGTCAAAGGTGTCCGAAATTTTAGGTGTGGACATAAATGAGCCTTTCATCGCAAACAATTTATTAGTCAGTATGATTTTACAGGAGGCAGAACGAAGAAACTCATAGACTTTCTATTGTGCATTCTGCATAAAGAAAAAAGTTATCTTTGTGCTGAGAATGAATGTATTTATGTGGAATGTATGTTAAAATAGAGATGTCTAAGATAGGAGAAGTGTTATGAATGTAATTTCAGAACTGCCAGAAATTTTTGAGGAATTTGCGGAGAAGAAAAAAGAGTCATTTTTAAAAATAAAAGAATATAAAGACAGAAAGATTCCTGTGATTGGAGCTTATTGCTCTTATTTTCCAAGAGAGCTGGCAACAGCCATGGGAGCAATTCCCATTGGACTTTGCAGTTCTTCGGATGAGACTGTGAAGATTGCCGAGAAGGTGCTTCCGGCGAATGTATGTCCTTTGGTGAAATCAAGTTATGGATTTGCAATATCAGATAGATGTCCGTATTTCCATTTTTCAGATCTAATCGTAGGTGAGACAACCTGTGACGGAAAAAAGAAGATGTATGAGATGATGGCTGAGTTTAAGGATGTTTATGTGATGGAACTTCCGAATGTGCAGTCAGAGAGAGGGCTTCAACTGTGGAGAGAGGAAATCATCCGTCTGAAGCAATATTTGGAGGATAAATTTCAGATTGTCATCACGGAGGAGAATATTCGAGAGGCGATTCAAAAAGAAAATGCCCGGCGATTATCTATGAAGCGATTGTATGAAGTGATGAAGTTGGATCCAGTGCCTATTTCTGGGGAAGAACTTTTGACTGTTTTATACGGAAACAAATATGAATTCGACATGGAAATGGCGAAGAAGAAGATAGAAGATTTGACGGATAAAATTTTGAAGGAATACGAAATCCTTCCAACAAGGGAAAAATGTCCAAGAATTCTGATAACAGGGTGTCCAATCGGTGGCGATTCAATGAAAATCGTAAAAGCGATTGAACAGAATGGAGGCGTTGTTGTTGCGTTTGAGAACTGTACAGGAGCCAAAGTTCTGGATGAAATCATAGATGAATCGAATCCAGATGTATATGCAGCCATTGCAAGGAAATATTTCAGAATTGGTTGTGCTGTGATGACACCGAACCACCATCGTGTGGAACTTTTAGGCCGTATGATCGATGAGTTCAAAGTGGACGGGGTGGTTGAAATGGTTCTTTCTGGATGTCATTCGGTTCATATGGAGTCGATCGGTATCCGCAATTTTGTGAGTGAAGAAAAGCATTTGCCTTATACAAGTGTAGTAACGGATTATTCGCAGGGAGATATTGAACAATTAAATACAAGAATGGCAGCATTTGTAGAGATGCTGAAAATGAAATAAAATCATCAAAAAGAGCTTTTGCAGCAAGAATGCAGGAGTTCTTTTTTTATTGCAAGTTTATAGGAATAATCTATATATAGTAAATATTAATAGAAAAATACTATAAATACATGAAAAAAAGGCAGGTAAATTGTGCACGATGCACAAAGAAAAGAATATGATTTGGGTTTAACGATGATGAAAAGGAAATGGAATTTATATAGAATAGGAAGAGTCGAATGCGAGGAGGAAGAAAAGTGATTGAAATTAAAAATTTGAAAAAGATATGGGAAGATGATGGGTCTTCAGTGTTGGAGAATATTAATCTGACGATTGAAGATGGTGATATCTATGCACTGGTTGGGCGAAGTGGTGCGGGAAAATCAACACTGCTCCGTTGTATTAATGGTCTGACAAGTTATCAGGAAGGAAGCCTGACTGTAGATGGAAAAGAGGTCAAAGATTTTAATGAAAAAGAATTGCGGGAATTCCGTCGCCATGTGGGAATGATTTTCCAGCATTTCTCACTTTTGGAGCGCGAAACGGTATACAAAAACGTGGCACTTCCAATGATTTGCTGGAAATATCCAAAAGAAGAAATTGATAAAAAAGTAAAAGAACTTTTGGAACTTGTTGGCTTGGCTGACAAAATGAATGCAAAACCACGTAACTTAAGTGGGGGACAAAAACAGCGTGTTGCGATTGCGCGTGCTTTGACAATGGATCCAAAGATTCTGCTTTGTGACGAAGCAACATCAGCACTTGACCCTAAGACAACGAACTCAATCTTGGATTTGTTGATGGAAATTAATGAGAAAATGGGAATTACGGTCATTATCGTTACTCATCAAATGGAAGTAGTTCGTAAGGCCTGCAATAAAGCGTGCATTTTGGAGCATGGATTGATCAAGGATGAAGGGGATGTAAAAGATATTTTCATTAAGCAACCGGCATCACTAAGAAGACTTCTTGGAGAAGAAAAGCTGAAACTTCCATTGACTGGACATAATATCCAGATTGCTCATATGGTTAATTCTATGGAAGAAGGAGAACTTTTTGGAAAAATGTCACAAGAGCTGGGATGTTATTTTCCTATTTTGGATGGAAAGATTCAAGATTACAGAGGAGACAGCATGGGAATCTTTACTGTAAATATTGATGAAGCGCATTTCCCGTCAATGAAAAAGTATTTAGATGAGCAACATATCAGATGGCATGAAGTGTTAAGTACGGACAATGAGGAGGAAGAGGAAGAATGATACTGAAAAATTATACGTTTGCACAGATTTTTTCGCTGTTAATTGTACCGGCGTTTTTTGCAACACTACGTATGCTGACTATTTCAGCAATTATGTCAACTATTTTAGGTTTTGCGCTTGGTGTGATTCTTACAATTACAGAAAAAGGCGGACTTTGCGAAAATAGAGTATTGAATCGAGTGCTGGATTTCTTGGTGAATACGATTCGTTCTTTTCCATTTATTATTTTGATGATATCAATCATTCCATTGACAAGGTTTATAGTTGGAAAATCAATCGGTGAAGTGGCTGCGCTTGTTCCGCTTACAGTGGCGTGTACACCGTTTATGGCACGTATTTTTCAAAATAGTTTCAAGGAAGTGGATCCGGCTTTGATTGAAGCTGCCCAGTCTTTTGGGGCAACAAAGACTCAGATTGTTTTCAGAGTTATGTTGAAAGAATCTGTTCCATCTATTATTTCTGGATTGTGTCTTGCAATTATTAATTTACTTGGTTGTACTACAATGGCGGGAGCTGTTGGTGCCGGTGGGCTGGGTGCTACTGCACTTACTTATGGTTATCAGAACTTTAATCAGAGAATCATGTATTCGATTTGTGCAATCTTAGTAATTCTTGTAGCAATTATACAATATTTTGGAGATTGGATTTACCGAAAGATGAAATAATTCATTCAGGTACTAAACAGAGAGTCTGTTTATACATATATTTACTATTTTTATATTTACAATTTATAATTATCAGGAGGAAATGTTTTTATGAAACGCAAAGTAGTTAGTTTAATGCTCGCAGCAGTAATGGCAGCAATGACAGTGACAGGATGTGGAGCTTCTTCATCAAAATCGGAAGGTGGAGACAAAGATGTAATCAGAGTGGGAGTTCGTGATACTTCAGAAGCAATTGATCTTTGTAAGGATGCGATTAAAGAAGCAGGGTATGAAATTGAAGTAACAGTATTTGATGACAGTATTCAGCCAAACGTAGCACTTGCAGAAGGAAGCATTGATATTAACTGGTATCAGCATGAACCATACATGACTGCATACAATGAAGAAAATGGAACTGATTTTGTTATGGTTGAGCCAAAAACAGCAGCACCTCTTTTTGCAATGTATTCAGATAAATGGGATAAAGTATCTGAACTTCCAGATGGTGCAACAATTGGACTTTGTAATGACTCTTCAAATCAGGCACGTGGACTTCGTATGCTGGAAGCACAGGGGCTTATCAAATTGGATGCCAGTGTTGAGACACCAACATACCTTGATATTAAAGAAAATCCACATAACTTTGAATTTATTCAGACAGATATGCAGATTCTTCCACAGTCTTTAGCAGATGTTGATGCAATTTGTCTTGCAGCAGCTCATATGGTAAACGCAGGATTAGATGCAACAGATTATGTATGTGCTTCAAGTGATGCGGAAGTATATGCGGTAGGATGGGTTGTAACTGCTGAAAATAAAGATGCTGAATGGGCGTCAGGCCTTGCAAAAGCTGTTCAGTGTGATGCGCTTGCGGATTATTATGCAACAGAAAAAAATGGAACAATGGTTCCAATGTGGAAATAATAATAGATGATACACGAAGGGCAGATGCGTTCTGCCCTTTTGTATGTGGTAGAGGCAAAAAGGATGAAACTTGCAGGAATAGCGGCATATAAAACTATAGTGATGACAATTCTGGCATTGGTCGGTGTGCTGATTTACAAATGGAATATTGTAGATGATGAAATGAATCGAAAGTTGTCTGAACTAGTGCTTACGGTATTGACACCAGTGTTATTGTTCACCTCTTTTCAGAAAGAATTTTCGAGTGAAATGGCTTCGGGGCTTTTGATATCGACGGGATTGTCAGCGTTAGCATTTTTGATAATTTGGGGAATCAGTAAGCTGGTAATCAATAAAAAAGATAAGGATTACGCTGCGTTGGAACATATAGCAATCATGTATTCAAACTGTGGGTTTATAGGAATTCCTATGGCACAGGGGTTATTCGGTTCGGATGGTGTTTTTTACATGACTGCATTTGTGGCAATGGCAAATTTTTTGCTTTGGTCACATGGAGTGATTGTAATGTCTGGCAAATCAGATTTGAAATCTTTGATAAAAGTATTTACATCACCGACAATTTTGTCAATAGTAACGGGAATTATTTGTTTCTGCATGCAGATTAGAATACCAAAGATTATTGAAGAGCCTATGGAAATGATTGCGTCGATGAATACACCGATGGCTATGATCGTTGCTGGAATCAATATCGCACAGGTTGATCTGCGCAAAACATTTTCCAGGCTTCGCGTGTACTGGATGTGCGTGGTAAGGCTGCTTATCATGCCATTTGCGGTGATTGGAGTATTATATTTTCTGTCGGTTCCACAGGAAATTAAAACGATTATTGTGTTAGCGTCGGCTTGTCCGGTAGGAGTTACCGGAAGTTTGTTTGCATTGCGTTATGGAAAGGATGCAGGCTATGCATCTGAATTATTTGCAATGTCAACAGTAGTATCCATTGTTACCATTCCGTTTTTAATGGTATTTTGTTAAAGGAGAAGATTATGGAATTAATTAAAATGGAAATGACACCAAAAGAAAGAGGAGTGGCATATGCCAGAGGTGAAGAGGTAGACCGTATTCCGACGACATTGTCTGCAAATGAGACAGCGCCTCCGCTGTATGGAATTGATATCAGGGAATATTATTTTTCAGCAGATTTAATGGTGGAAGTGGAAACAAATCTGGCACGAGATTTTCAGGCAGATAACATGGGAATTGGATTGGGACTTCGTGCATTGGTGGAAGCTTTGGGTGCCCAAATTGCCTATCCAAAAGGAACTGTTTCTTACATTCAGGCACCAGGGCTGGAGAAGTTATCCGATGTTGCAAATAAAGATTTGGTGAATATTGAGAAGGATGGAAGAATTCCGATTATAGCAGAAGCTATTTCGCGACTCCAGGATAAATTTGGAAAAGAAAGAAATATTGGTAGTGGTCTGGCAGGACCCTTTACAACAGCGGCAGAGTTGTATGGAACAGAGCGTTTTTTAAAGGCTACGATTAAAGATAAAGAGGGTGTACACAGATTGCTGCAATACAGTACAGATTGTATTGTGAAGTGTTGCAGAGATATGCACCAAAAATTGGGCATTTCGTTTGGACTTTCAGAACCGATGGGAACGAAAGATTTGCTGAGTAAAAAACAGTTTCAGGAATTCTTTATCCCGTATGTTGCGCAGACTGTGGAGAGGCTGAATGAATTTCAGGGAAAAACCAGTATCCATATCTGTGGGCATACCAGTGACCGGTGGGAAGAAGTAGTGAATACTGGAGTTTGTAGCTTTTGGGTAGATAACTGTGAAAGCCTTCAGTCATTGAAAGAGCAATTTGGAGATCGTATTGCAATCAGTGGGAATGTTGCACCGGTAGATGTTCTTAGAAATGGAAGTGAGAAGGATATATACGAAGGCGTGCGGGCATGTATTGCTGCGGCAGCAGATAATCCGTGTGGATATACTCTGTGTCCGGGGTGCACAACACCGGTAGGCACATCGAAGGAAAATATGATTGCCTTTATGAATGCGGCAGCCACATATGGAAAAGGTGCACAGAAAGGCAGAATGCCGAAAGGTATGGGAGAATATTAGAAATAAGTAGAGGTGCCAGGGCACCTCTTTCTTTATTAAGACTTATTTTTCAATTGCACCAGTGTAATTTGAAATCCCACCGATATTTGTGACATTCGTGTATCCCAGTTTCTGAAGTGCCGTAGCAGCTCGGTTGCTTCGCATCCCACTTTGACAATAGGTAAAGATTGGGACGTTCATATTTGGAAGATATTCTGCTGCTTTTACAATATCGGAAAGTGGAAGATTTCGGCTTCCTGGAATATGTCCACTGGCATATTCATTTGGCATACGCACGTCTAAGAGAATGGCACCCTCTATATTAGAAAGCTTTTTGATTTCTTCATTAATGTTCATTTTAGATATCCCCTTTTCAAATAGATGATGACATAATTATAGCTCAATCAGGAGTGGAATACAAATAGAATATGCGTTGCATATGAGAAAGAATTCATCTATAATAATGAAATAAAAATGAATTTGAAATCGGAGGATATCAAATATGGTCAAACACATTATTTTGTGGAATTTGAAGGATGAATTTTCCACAGAGGAAAAGGAAGCGATTAAGGCAGGAATCAAGTCTGGTCTGGAAGGATTAAAGGGGCAGGTGCCGGGACTTCTTGAGATTGCCGTGCATACGAATGGCCTGCCATCGTCGAATGCAGATGTTATGCTGGATTCTGCCTTTGAAAATGAGGAAGCCTTAAAGGGGTACGCTGTTCACCCGGCACATGTGGAAGTGGCAGATATGAAGGTACGTCCTTTTACAAAGACGAGAACCTGTCTTGATTTTGAGATTTCGTAAAGGAGAAATAGAAAATGTTATTTGTGGAATATCCAAAATGTACAACTTGTAAAAAAGCAAAAAAATGGCTGGATGACAACAAGCTCACCTATACAGACCGCCATATAAAGGAAGAGAATCCAACTATCGAAGAGTTGAAAGAATGGCATAAGAAGAGCGGTCTTCCGTTAAAACGATTTTTCAATACAAGCGGGAATCTTTATAAAGAATTAGGACTGAAGGATAAA
>JAQYAI010000060.1 GCA_029227655.1 bacterium
CTTTCCTATGCGAAACAGTTGGAATTCAAGCACAACAAAGTGCGCGGGAATCTTATCCGCATCGGAGGATTTGACGAGACATTTATCGACGAAATCATGGAGCCGATTGGCGGAATGAAAGAGCCATTCCACTATCGAAATAAAGCCCAGTATCCGGTCGGCACAGACAAAGAGGGCAATCTGATCGCCGGATTTTACGCGGGAAGAACGCACCAGATCATTCCAAATCTGGACTGTGCACTTGGAGATGCAGTAAATAAAGAAATTTTGGAAAAGATACTGGCATTTATGAAGGAATACGGCCTTACCGCTTATAATGAAGAAACTGGCAAAGGTCTGGTTCGTCATGTCCTGATTCGAAAAGGTTTTACAACGAAAGAAATTATGGTCTGTCTTGTGATTAACGGCAAGAAACTTCCGCATAGTAAAGAACTGGCAGCAGTTCTCGCAGAAATTCCGGGAATGACAAGCATCACATACAGCATCAATCAAGAAAATACGAATGTCATTATGGGGAAAGATATCCGCCTTATCTGGGGCCAGACATTTATCACGGATTATATCGGAAATGTAAAATATCAGATTTCCCCACTTTCTTTCTATCAGGTCAATCCGGTGCAGACGGAAGTTCTCTATGGACAGGCACTTGCTTACGCAGGCCTCACCGGTGAGGAGACCGTCTGGGATGTGTACTGTGGAATCGGTACCATTTCCCTCTTCCTTGCGCAGAAAGCAAAGAAAGTCTACGGAGTAGAAATCGTTCCGCAGGCCATCGAGGATGCCAGAAAGAATGCGGAAATTAACGGAATTCAGAATGCAGAATTCTTTGTTGGAAAGGCCGAAGAGGTATTGCCGGAGTATTACGCGCAGTATGCCAAGGAACATCCGGGGGAACATGCACGGGCAGATGTAATCGTAGTCGATCCGCCGCGCAAAGGATGCGAAGAAAGTGTGCTTGAAACGATGGTGCATATGGAACCGGAGCGGATCGTGTATGTGAGCTGCGATTCGGCGACATTGGCGCGGGATCTGAAGTATCTGTGTGGGAATGGGTACGAGTTGAGGAAGGTGAGGGCCGTGGATATGTTCCCGCATACGGGGCATGTGGAGACGGTAGTTCTTTTGTCCCAACAGAAACCAGATGACACGATAGAGATCGACTTGGACTTGGATGAACTGGATGCTACCAGTGCTGAGTTGAAAGCGACTTATCAGGAAATCAAGGATTATGTGCTGAAAGAATTTGGCTTGAAGGTTTCAAATTTATATATTTCTCAAATAAAACGGAAATGTGGAATCGAAGTGGGAGAAAATTATAATCTTCCGAAATTGGAAAATTCTAAAGTTCCACAGTGTCCGAAAGAGAAGGAGGATGCAATCCGAGCTGCCCTGAAATATTTTGCAATGATCTAAGATAAGACATTGCTGATTTCAAGGAGGAATAGCACATGAAAAGCACGTTTGAAAAAATGGGTGGAATTTACACACTGGGAGAAGATGGAATTTACTATCCGAATCTTGTCATTACTGATGAAAAATCGCATTATGGAAAATATGGAATGATGCGGAGAACATATCTGAAAGAGCATCGTCCGGCAATTTATTCCACTTATTTGTTGGAAGATCGTTTGATAGCTCACTTGAATGCGGTGGACAATGAAGCGCATGATAGAATGGAAGTTATGGTACGGAAGATGATGGAGAAGCAGGGAGTTACAGAAGAATTGAAAGCCTATGATCAGATGGGATGGGTTGGGGCTGTAAATAATATTTGTGATGTTGCGGAAGAAATTGTGTTAAATGAATTGATTTATGGATAATAAAAAGAACTGAACAGGTACAGTGATCTGACTTGTTCAGTTCTTTTTATATAAAAATAGTTTTATGGTATCATGCTAGGCGAGTGATTAACAAACAAGAAAATGAATGAAGGTTTGTAATTTTGCGTCAAATATATGTAGATTTTACATATATTTTAAAATGTAATAAAGTTTTATGTGTTAAAATGGAAATCGCAGGGCTGCCGTTTTATATATGATTTTAATATATTTTATATCTGCAAATCTTCTCCCAATTTTCAGGGAATCCCATTTGTTTTAATAGTTGTGCCTGTGTTAAATGTGGGCACTGCTTAAGTACTCGCTT